>JAVKSW010000139.1:0-6770 GCA_039583505.1 Bryobacteraceae bacterium
GTGGAAAACGCGCTTGCCGGACAGAGTGAGCGACTCAAGGAGGCGGTTATCGCGGTCGAGGTTTTCGGCCGCGAGACGTCGTTTGACGGTAATTCAGATTCCATTGTGCGCAATGCAGCGCGGCGTCTGCGTACCAAACTCGCTGAGTACTACGAAAACGAAGGGCGACACGATGTATTCCGAATCGATATGCCGAAGGGTGGGTATGTACCCGTATTTCACGTTGTCGAGGAATCGCGCGAGACAGTAGAGTCTCAGGAGGCATCCCTCGCGTCACAGCTTAGGGAGTTGCAGCCCGGGGATTTACACTCCAGGGATTTACACTCCAGGGTTCTACACTCCAGGGTTCTGGCGGACCCACACAGCGGCCGCACTCGGCGATGGCTGATTACGGCGGCTTGCCTGGGAGCCGTAGGGATTGGCCTTTGGGTCGTGTTCCCGGAGCACCCCGTCGCATTTAAAAATCGCTCTCCGGCGGCCCTGCAATCCGCAAATGGAGTGGCCATGAACCCGGTCTCGGCGCACCTTTACTCGGACGCGGTCGATCGATTGCAGGCGTTTGACCCGAGTTCGGCGGCCTCACTGCTGGAGAAGGCAGTTGCGATTGAACCCTCTTCGCCGCTGCTCCATTTCAAGCTTTCACAGGCGTACCACTCGCTCGGGTACTGGACGAAAGCGCGAACACAAGCGGAAGCGGCGTTCCGTCTGCGCACACGGCTGAACCAAGACGAGCAAGAGGAGACGATCGGCTGGTTAAACGAAATCTCTTTCGACTTCGCACAAGCGGTGAGCGCGTACCGGAAGCTGGTAGCGAAATTTCCGGAGGATCACGATTACGCCCTCCGCTTGGCTTATGTGCTCTCGCGGACCGGAAAACTGGACGCTGGTGTTTCAGTTCTGAATCACGCCATGGAGGTGAATCGTGCTCCGGCTGCCGATCTCATGCTGCAAAAGGCGCAAATACTGGGCATTCGATCCGATTATGAGCAGGCGCTCCAGTGCGCTCGTGAAGCGGCGGCGATGGCTGGTGGCGCCGGGCTTCGACCTCTCTACGCGCAAGCTCTCCTGCTCGAACGCGGCCTGTTACTGGACCTAGGACGGATGCAGCCGTCCGCCGAGGCACGACAGCGAGCCGAGGCGGTGTGCCAGGAATTGAGGGATCGCAACTGCATTGTCCATCTCCTGAGAGTGGACGGAAACGTAGCGCTGATGGCGGGAGATCTTGCGAAAGCCGAGAAGACGTACGCGGAGGGCCTGCGGACTGCGCGCGAAATGGGTAATCGCCTGGAGCAAGACAATCTGCTGGATGGGATCGCATTGCTCCAGATTCGCGAGAAACACCTGGAGCAGGCCGGGCAAAGCTATGAAGCCGCGTGGCGTATATCCGACGGAGCTCCTACGACGCGCGCGTCCATAGATCTGGATCGAGCGTATTTGGCTCTTGTGCTGGCGGATCTAGCGGGCTCGGCAAAATTGTACGCTCAGGCGCTCTCGGAGGCGCAGTCGTTCGGAGAAAACGAATATCAGGCGCTTGCACTTGAAGGGCTGGGGGATGTGGATGCTCTTGAAGGCCGCTTGACGGCTGCTTCGCAGAGTTACGAAAGATCGGCTTCTATATTCCGAGAACAGGGGCTCGCGGAGGGTTTCGCCCGGGTGGCGGGCAAGAAGCTGGGCGTGATGGTCTCTATGGGCCAATCCCAAGATGCCGCCCGCCAGGAGCAAGTCGCGGTTTCGGAAGATGGCGAGCACTGGAGATCGTCGCCCGAAGCGCACCTGGGAATGGCAGAGCGGCTGCTGGCGCAAAACCGGGCAGCGCAGGCGGCGGGGGAGGCGCGCACGGCGGCAAGGTTATTTGAACAACGAGGACACGATGTGGACGGGCAAGTCGCCGCGTCCATCGTTCTGCTACGCACGTGGATGCGAGGGCACCGGATTCGTGAAGCCCTCCAGGAACGGGCCCGCCTTGATTCGCTGTGTACACGAACCGCGAACCAGGTTGTGCATCTGCACGCGCGCATCGCCTCGGCGGAATTGCTGCTGGACCAGAGCTTCGATAGGGCCATTGCGACAAAACTGGCTGGAATGGCACGCGAGGCCGAGTCGCACGGGCTGCTGATGTACAGTCAGGAAGCGAAGCTGGCCTTGGCACGCGCGGCAAGACAAGATGGGGAACACGGAGACCCGATGCTTGTGCAGAACCTCCAGGAGCCGGCTCGCCATGGCGGCGCAGTGCTTCTGGAGCGGCAAGCTGGGGAACTCGCATTAGAATCACGTCCGAAGAGGTGAAGAGCGCGCGGTAATACGCCTATGCTACAAGGTACGCCTGAATATATCGTGCTACGATATAAATATGAGTTCTTCAGGAACGCAGTCGGACCTCTCGACTGCTGCCTTTCAACGGCTTGCGGAGTTTCGTTACCGTATTCGGCAGTTTCTTCATTTCAGTGAGGAAGCCGCGCGGGCGAACGGTATTGAACCACAGCAGCATCAATTGCTGCTGGCGATCAAAGGGCTGCCTTCGGGAACGCGGCCCACAGTGACCGCTCTTTCGTCGCGACTGTGTCTCCGGCATCACAGCACAGTGGAGCTCGTGAATCGGCTGGAAGAGCATAACGCAGTCGTTCGCCGGCATAGTGAGCAGGACCGTCGTGAAGTGCTGGTCGAGCTGACGGCGCATGGGGAAGAACTCTTGCGGCAACTCTCGGTTCTGCATTGGCAGGAGCTGCAAACGTCCGGGCCGGCGCTTTCGGATGCGTTGAGCGCGATCGTGCATCACAGGGCGACGCATGCAACCGCGCCTGCCAAGGCGGCGGACGGCAGGAGATCGGCATGAGCGCGACGGTACTTCCCGGTTCCGCAAAGAAACACACGAAGAAAAAACATTCCGAAGAGCTGGGCGACTTCACCACCACGGTTCAAGTTATTCCCATCTCGGTGATGGCGATCATCATCGGCTTTATTGCTACGTTCGTTGCGTGGTTTCTGCTCAGGCTTATCGGTCTCTTTACAAACCTGTTCTATTACCAGCGGATCGATAGCGCGCTGTCATCGCCAGCGGGGAATCATCTGGGCGTATTCGCTGTGGCGGTCCCGATCATCGGCTCATTGATCGTAGGGCTGATGGCGCGCTATGGATCGGAGCGCATTCGCGGGCACGGCATTCCCGAGGCGATTGAAGCGATTTTGATGAACGGCAGCCGGGTCCATCCGCGACTCGCGATTCTGAAGCCGATTTCGGCGGCGATCTCTATCGGTTCCGGCGGCCCGTTCGGCGCGGAAGGGCCCATCATCATGACCGGCGGCGCGTTCGGATCGTTGATCGCGCAGTTCTTTCATTTGACCAGCGCCGAACGCAAGACTCTGCTGGTGGCGGGCGCCTCCGCGGGCATGGCGGCGACCTTTGCCGCTCCGCTTTCCGCGGTCCTGCTGGGTGTCGAGCTGCTTTTATTTGAATGGAAGCCTCGCAGCGCAATTCCAGTGGCGTTGGCGTGCGCCACTGCCGGTGCGACACGGCGCTATATCCTCGGCCTGGGGCCACTGTTCCCGGTGCCGCCGCATCCTATGTTCATCGGTCCTGAAGGTCTGATGGGCTGTGTCATCACGGGCGTTTTGGCGGGTGGCCTATCGGCACTGCTGACGCTGGGTGTCTATGCGGCGGAAGATTTGTTCCAAAAACTGCCGATCCACTGGATGTGGTGGCCCGCCATCGGCGGTGCGTTCGTCGGCATTGGCGGCCTCATCTTCCCACAGGCATTGGGTGTCGGTTACGACACGATCGGCCTGTTGCTTAAAGGCAATGCCGCTTTTCACTTCATTCTCGGCGTGCTGCTGGTGAAATCGATGATCTGGATGATCTCGCTGGGATCGGGCACTTCAGGCGGCGTGCTTGCGCCGTTGCTGATGATGGGCGCTGCTCTCGGTGGAATCGAGGGCATGTTTCTGCCGCACTTCGGCCAGGGTTTCTGGCCGTTGGTGAGTATGGGCGCCATTCTCGGCGGCACCATGCGGTCGCCATTTACGGGCATTGTCTTCGCGATGGAATTGACTCACGATTACACCATGCTGTTGCCGCTGATGGTGGCGTGCTTTTTGGCGCACACCTTCACCGTGCTGACGCTGAAACGCTCCATTCTGACGGAAAAGATCTCGCGCCGCGGGTATCATTTGAGCCGCGAGTACGCGCTCGATCCCCTCGAGATTCTGTTTGCCCGGGAGGTCATGCGCACTACCGTAGTGGCTCTGCCCGCGGACGCTACGCTCGAACAGGCGCGCGAGCTGATTCGCCCGACACAAAAGGAACATGGCCAGCATCTGTTCCCGGTTGTAGAAACCGAGACTGGCAAACAGCTTATAGGCGTGGTAAGCCGAAACCACTTGCTCAAGCTGTTCGATGAATCACAGGGAGTAAATTGCAAGAAGCCGTTGCGCGAGATCATATCCGGAGAACCGGTCGTCGCGGTTGCCGACGAGCCGCTGCGGGTCATCGTTTACCGGATGGTGGAGACCGGCTTTACCCGATTGCCGGTGGTCGACCCGAGCGATGGCAAGCGGGTGCTCGGGATGGTTTCACTGCACGACCTGCTTCAGGCCAGAAGCCGCAATCTTGAAGAAGAACGAGCGCGCGAGCGGGTGCTGCGGCTGCGGATGCCTCTAGGACGGCAATCGCATTCCGAGAAAATCAAAGTCATGGAAGACGCTTCCGCCCCGGAGGATTCGCGAGTAACGGAAAGCTCCGACGTGGAGGTCTAATCGGTGGCGTGAAAAGCTACCGGAAAGAACTTTGGTTTGAACTGCCGTCCCGCCGCGGCTTTGTGAATATTACGGACCAGGTGAATGCGTGCTTGCGGGATAGCGGCGTCGCGGAAGGCCTCGCACTGGTGAACGCGATGCATATTACGGCGTCGGTATTCATCAATGACGATGAATCAGGCTTGCACCACGATTATGAAAAATGGCTGGAGGACCTGGCGCCGCACGAACCCGTGTCGGGATACCAGCACAACCGGACGGGGGAAGATAACGCCGACGCACATCTCAAGCGTCAAGTGATGGGCAGGGAAGTGGTGGTTGCGATTACGGGAGGGCGTCTCGACTTCGGCCCTTGGGAACAGATCTTTTATGGCGAGTTTGACGGCCGCCGGCGGAAGCGCGTGTTGGTGAAAATTATAGGAGAGTAGCGCGTGCGAATGGCGTACGCTTAGGGCCGTGAGTGCGTTCATGAACATCGAAGATGCCCGGGGCTACTGGCTCACGCGATTGCTGCTCGATCGGGGCATCGGCATTATCTGCCTGATTGCCTTTCTGGTCGCGCTGAACCAGTTCAAGCCTCTGCTGGGCGAACGGGGTTTGCTGCCCGTACCGCTGTTCATCAAACAGGTGCCGTTTCGCGACTCACCGAGTCTATTCTATTGGCTTCCGCGCGATTGGGCCTTCACAACTGTCTCCTGGATAGGAATTGTTCTTTCGTGCCTGGTCATCAGCGGGGTGGCGTCGCGATACACCTGGTCGAACATCGTTATCTGGGGCGCCATTTATCTGCTCTATTTGTCGCTGGTCAATGTGGGCCAGACCTTCTATGCGTTCGGCTGGGAATCTATTCTGCTCGAGGCGTGTTTCTTCGCTATCTTCCTGGGCGGCTCAGGAGTTGTGCCCCAGCGCATCCCGATCTGGCTGTTCCGATGGCTGCTGTTCCGCATCATGTTTGGCGCGGGGCTGATCAAGTTGAGAGGCGACACTTGCTGGCGCGATCTTACCTGCCTGAACTACTATTACGAAACCCAGCCGATGCCGAACCCGATGAGCTGGTTTTTTCATTGGGCGCCGCAATGGATGAATAAGGGCGGAGTGCTGTTCAATCATTTTTCGGAACTAATCGTGCCGTTCGCGTATTTCCTTCCGCAGCCGATCGCGGGGATCGCCGGTGTAATTACCATCGCTTTTCAGCTATTCATCATTGTCAGCGGGAACCTTTCCTGGCTGAATTGGCTCACGTTGTTTTTGGCGTTTTCCACCATCGACGCCAAATTCCTGTCGAGTGTTCTGCCTCTTCGCACTCCGGTAATGCACCCGCCCGCGTTGCCGGTGCATTGGGGAAACATCGGCTTGGCAATTGTGGTTGCAGCGATGAGCTTTCCGGTAGTGGTAAACATGCTGTCGGCGCGCCAGGTCATGAACACTAACTTCAACTCGTTGCATCTGGTGGGCACCTACGGGGCTTTTGGCAGTATCACGCGTCCACGTTATGAGGTAATTGTCGAAGGGACCAGCGATGCTGTGATAACCTCCTCCACCGAATGGCGTGAATACGAATTCAAGGGAAAGCCGGGCGATGTGAGGTTCCGGCCGCCGCAAATCGCGCCATACCACCTGCGCCTTGACTGGCTGATGTGGTTCGCCGCCATGTCGAGCTACCAGGACTATCCGTGGTTTGTCAACTTTGTCGCAAAGCTGCTGGAGGGCGATGCGGCCGTATTGAGCTTGATCCGGAAAAATCCGTTTCCGGACAAGCCGCCGCGCTACGTGCGCGCGCTGCTGTACGAATACCACTTCACGACACCCGAAGAGCGAAAACAAACCGGAGCATGGTGGAAGCGGACCTTGACGGGGGCATATTTCCCGACTGTGTCGCTCGACAACCCGGCGTTTCGTCGCGTCTTGCAGAACCAGGGATGGCTGAACTGGGTTAGCTGAACCAGCACCGACGCTGCAATCCGAAACGAATTGCGCTTCGGAATGGTCACAGCTATGGGTAAGCCTCTTATGCGGAAGCT
>JAVKSW010000140.1:0-6686 GCA_039583505.1 Bryobacteraceae bacterium
GTTCGCGACAGCTTTTCGCAGGGCGGAGAGCAGGTTTCGAAACGTGCAATAGCTCGCGTCGGGCAAGTCGCACCGGACCCTAGCGACCTTTTCTTCCTCGCCTTCGCAGAAGAGAATGGGTACAAAGCGCGTTCGAGGCGATTGACGCAACGCGATGGCGATCTCGCGACCATGGGACGGGAGGCGCGACAGATCGATGACGAAAGCGTCGGGCGGCGATTGACGCCAGCTCTTCATCAGTTCGGGACGAAACTGCTCGTCATATTCGACCTTGTGGCCTGCTCCGCACAACGCCTTTAAATGTGGCTCGGCTTCCAGTGCCTTCCAGTGAATCAAGCGGACGCGAAGCATTTCGAAATGTTAGCAACCTTTTTACACCTGTTCGGCGCTCCATTCAATCCAGACGTTGGGATACTGGAACTGCCAAGCCTTGCATGAGAATCGCCAGCGTTGCCAGCGCGCTCCCGCCACATTACTATCCCCAGCAGATGTTGCTCGAGGCGTTCCGGCACCACTGGGGTAAGAAGCTCGAGCGATTCAATGTTTTGGAGCGGCTGCATGCAGCCACCCAGGTAGATGGACGATATCTCGCGTTACCGATCGAGCGCTACCCGCTCAGCAATTGGGGCGAAGCGAATAATTGCTGGATCGAAGCGTCCGTGGAACTTGGGCAGCGAGCTATCTGCCGCGCGGTGCAGCAGGCGGGAATTGCCACTGACGATATCGGGGCATTCTTCTTCGTTTCAATTACCGGCGTGGCGAGCCCTTCCATCGATGCGCGGCTCATAAACCGGATGAAACTGAATAGCCGTATGAAGCGGGTTCCGATTTTTGGCCTGGGCTGCGTGGCGGGCGCGGCGGGGATTGCGCGCGCAGCCGATTACGTCAAAGCGTTTCCAGACGAAGCGGCGCTGCTGTTGTCGGTAGAGTTGTGCTCGTTGACCGTTCAACAGGACGATTTCTCGATCGCGAATCTCATCAGCACGGGTCTGTTCGGCGATGGTTCAGCCGCTGTCATTGTGCGCGGAGCAGAGCTGGACGGGGCGCCGGGACCGGAGATTATTGCGACCCGCTCGGTTTTCTATCCGGAGACCGAGTATGTCATGGGTTGGGACATCTCCGAGAAGGGATTTCAGATCGTGCTCTCGCGCGATGTCCCGCAAGTGGTGTTAGACCACCTCGGCCGGGATGTAGACGAATTCCTGTCGGATCACGGCCTGAGCCGCGGGGACGTTGCAAGTTGGGTCATTCACACCGGCGGACCGAAAGTTCTGGAGGCAACGCAGGAGGCGTTGAATCTTGCTGACCGTGCGCTGGAGGCGTCGTGGGCGTGCTTGCGGCGTACGGGAAATCTGTCATCCGCTTCTGTTTTGTTCGTTTTAGAAGAGATCATGAACCGGAAGCGGCCGGAGCCGGGGAGCTGGGGTATTTTGGCGGCAATGGGACCGGGCTTCTGTTCGGAGCTGCTGCTGTTGCATTGGTAGCAGCGCGTGGAAACCCAGGAGCGGTCGCGCAACATCTAATTTAAGTTGGTCAATCGGTGTCCATGAAGAAGTTTGCCGTAGGAATCGTGGCGATCGCTTTCGCTGTCAGTCTTGAAGCCCAATACCCGGGCCAGTATCCTCCCGGGCAATACCCGCAGCCGCAGCCGGGCGCGTACCCGCCGGGGCAATATCCACCTGGACCCGGGTACCCGGGCGGCGGTATCTCCATTCCAAAACGCGGCAAGAAGAAGAAACAGACCCAAGACGAAGTTGTGCAGCCCACCTTCACCGCGGAGGGTCGAACTGTATCCAATGATGGCAGGAAGCTCGTAATTGCGACGGACGATGGACGCACGATCACGATGACCCTTACGCCGGAGACGAAATTCACTCGTTCGACCTCCGACATCGAGCCGGCGAAGGTGATTCCCCGAACGACAGTGAAGATTGAAGCTGCAGAAGACGACGAGGCGTTTCTGACGGCGACTCACGTGGACCTGGTGAAGGACGCACCGCCGGAATCGGCTGAGCCGGGGCTCAGACAGCGCGATGTGGCGGGCGCCGACCCGCAAGACGAGGTGCGCCCGACTATATTGAACAATCCGGTGGATGCGCCCGACCGGCCGATCCTGCGGCGTGGAAAGCCGAAGAGCACCAGCGGGAATAATGACGATTCCGACGACGTGCCCCTCGCCGGCAGCCGGCCTGCCGCGAATCGCGCCGCACCGTCAAGCGCTCCGACCAGAAACGATTCCGGCGATTTCACGATCGACAGCGATTCAGAGCAGACGAAGATCGTGCGCACGGGAGATGATTTGATCGACCGGACGAAAGAATGGGCGATGACGTTTACCAACGGCTTGCCCAATTTTGTGTGTGAGCAGATGACCACGCGATACGTCGAGGAGTCACGGTCAGCCGGCTGGGAGCCGCTCGATGTGGTGAGTGCAAAGGTGGTGTACGAGGACGGGAGAGAGAATTACAAAGAGATCACGGTCGGCGGCAAGCGCACGAACAAAAGCATGCTGGAGCTAGGCGGGTCTACGTCCACCGGCGAATTCGCTTCCACCCTGCACAGCCTGTTTTCCGACGCCAGCCGGGCTGATTTCAAGTTTTATCAATCCACGACCGTCGCGGGAGCCGATGCGCGGATCTACGACTTCAAGGTGGCTCTGCGAAACTCCGACTGGTTCATTACCGTTGGTAGCCAAACATTACGGCCCGCTTACAGCGGGAGCGTCTGGATCGACAAGTCCTCCGGACAGGTGCGGCGGATCGAGATGCAGGCGGACACTATTCCAAAAAACTTTCCACTCGATTCCATGGAGTGGGCGGTCGATTATGACGAGGTCTCGTTAGGGACGGCCAAGTTCCTGCTGCCCATACATGCCGAAAACCTGGGGTGCCGGCGCGGATCGACGATCTGCACAAAGAACGCGATCGACTTCCGGGATTACCACAAATACAGCGGCGAAAGCACTATTACGTTCAAATAGCGCTTCGAAAGGCGAACAAATGGCGCACTCTGCGGAACGAACTCGCTGCTTATTGCTGTAGCGCCATGCATTCTTTCCTGATTCAAACGCTCTTAACAACTCTGTTGAGCCTGGCGCCCGGGGCTCTTCATACCGACAGCGAGATCCGGGCGATCGTGCAAAAGGTTCTGGCGAACGAACAGGCGATCGACAAGCAACTGGAGCGATTCGGCTATACGGAAACTGTCAGGAAAGAGGAGAACGGCAAACCAAAAGACCTCGACGTCTATGAAGTCTCTTTCTATAAAGGACGGACGGTTCGTCGTCTGGTGAGCCGCAACGGCGCTCCTTTGAGCGGCTCAGATCTGGCGAAGGAGAACGAGCGGATTGAGAAGCAGATCCGTAAGTTGGAAGCGGGCAATATACCTCCTCTGACGAATCGGCGCGTCAAGCTCGAAGATCTTCTTCACTGCAGCGTGTTCAGCAACGTTCGGGAGGAATCGCTGGACGGCCGCACTGTATGGCTGGCCGATTTTCATCCCAATCCGCAGGTGAAACCAAGTAACGTGTACCAGCGGTTTGTTCACAATCTGGACGGAAAGATCGGAGTGGATCCGGCGGCACTTCAGATGGTAAGTTTCGATTTTGTCCTGCGAGATGCGTTCAACATTGCAGGAGGCTTGTGGTTCTCAATGAAGCCCGGCACGCACTTCGTAGACGAGGAAGAGTGGCAATTCTCCAGGATCTGGCTGCCTAAGCGTGTCGAATTCGATATGAACGCCAAAGCGATGATCGGGGTCAAGCTGCTGATCAGCGAAATAACGACGTACAGCAACTATAGAGAGTTCGACATCAGCGTTCACGACACAGTATCCGCTCCAAAGCAGTAACCGACAGCTTGCTTATTGGCCGGTGCTTTGGGGAACCGGAGCAGGTTCGTTGACGATCAGTAAACGGAAGTTCTCCTGGGCGGCTGTTGCCTGGAGTTTGAGAACGTCGCTAGAGACAATAGAGGACCAGCGATTCGCATACCCGTCCACCTCCGTCTTCAGCTTTCCGAACTGCTCGACTGAAGCGGTGGTGGGAACGGTGTCCGCATCTCCACCGGCAATCATCGCGAGATCGGCTAGGTTGCCATCCACTCCCAGGCCGAATTTCAGAGAGTCTTCGTTGGCGCGCACCTTGAGATTGATGAGCTTGTCCTGAAGCGCGCCGAGCCGCTCGTCCAGAGCCTGGGCCTCGACCAGCAGCGGTTTGGATTTGGCGGGGTCGACCCGTTTCTTCACATCGGCGATTTGCTTGCGTAGATCGATGACCTGATTCGCGAGCCCGTACACGCGCGTGAGTTGATCGCGGATGTCGATCAGCAACGCGAACTGCTTCTCAAGATCCGCCTCGGGCACATCGACACGCGGGTCGAGTTTCACCTCAATCGGCGCAGTGAGAGTGTGGCCATCGACTGTCAGCCGCGCCTGGTATTGACCCGGAAGCGCGAGCGGGCCCTTCGATCCTTGTTCGTACTCATAGAGGTAGTAGTCGTGAACATGCGGCGGGCCTTCGTAGCGCAAATCCCAAACAAGGCGATTCAGGCCGGCTTTCAGCTCGAGCTGTTTCTTAGGCTTTTCGTCTTCGGGATCGAGCTGCTCTTCGGGACGGATGTCGGTATCCGAGGAATACGACCGAATCAACTTGCCGCGGCCGTCGAGAATGTCGAGCTTGGCTTCTTTGGGCTTAGTTTTCGTGTAGGCGTACAGGATCGCCCCGGCAGGCGGATTTTCGCCAGTGGTGAGCGAGGGCGGCTCACTCGGCGTATGGACGCGCAGCGCAGTGGCGGGTTTGTAGAGCCAGAAATCAGCCTTGGCGGACTGATCCGTAGCCTCACGCAGCGGAGAGATGTCGTCGAGAATCCAGAAGGCGCGGCCGTGGGTGGCGAGCAGCAGGTCGTTGTCTTTGACGACCAGGTCATGTACGGGAACAGTAGGCAAATTCAACTGGAGCGATTCCCAATGTTGGCCGGCATCTTTGGAAACGAATACTCCAGTTTCGGTACCGGCGAACAGCAACCCTTTGCGCTGGGGATCTTCACGAACGGCGCGCACGAACGATCCGTCGGGAATACCATTGACCAGCTTCCTCCAACTTTTGCCGTAATCGGTGGTGGCGTAGATGTAGGGCTTGAGGTCATCATTCGCGTGCCGGTCGACAGCAATCCAAGCCGTGCCGGCGTCGTGCGGGGAAGCGTCGATTTGGCTGATCTTGCTCCACTCGGGAAGATCGGCCGGTGTGATGTTCGCCCAATTCTTACCTCCGTCACGCGTGAGCTGGATGAGACCGTCGTCCGTACCGGCCCAGATGAGACCTTTCTGCAAGCGCGATTCGGCGACAGCGAACACGGTGTCATAGTATTCGGTTCCCGTGTCGTCGATAGTGATGGGACCGCCGGATGGCTGCTGTTTGCTTTTGTCGTTTCGGGTGAGATCGGGGCTGATTGCCGTCCAGTCGGTACCGGCATCGGTGGTTTTGAAGATGCGCTCACCGGCGTGATAGACGACATTTGGATCGTTGGGCGATATCAGGAGCGGCGCAGTCCATTGAAAGCGATGGTCGAGCACCGCAGCGCCGCGGCCGTCGCTGAGAACAGGATGAACGGTGATATTGCGAAGCTGGCCGGTGTGCTTGTCGAAGCGAGTGATATTGCCCTGATAATCGCCCGCATAAACGATGAGCGGGTCGCGGGGGTCGGGCGCGATGTATCCGGCTTCGCCGCCGCCGACGGGGTACCAATCTTCCCGATCGATATTGCCTTCCGAACCGCGGCTCGCAATAGCGACGGTGGTGTTGTCCTGTTGCGCGCCGTACACGTAATAGGGGAAACGCGTGTCGGCGATGACATGGTAAAACTGCGCGGTCGGCTGATTGTTTTGGGGAGTCCAGTGCTCGCCGCCGTCGAAGGTGACGGTCGCGCCGCCATCGTCGGTCTGAATCATGCGCCTGGTGTTCAGCGGATCGATCCAGAGCCCATGGTTGTCGCCATGCGGAACCTTGATTTTGTTGAAGGTATAGCCACCGTCGGTCGAGCGATGGAAATCGACGTTCAGGATGTAGACGGTGTTGGGGTCCTTCGGATCGGCGACGATGTGCATGTAGTACCAGGCGCGTTGAGTGAAGCGATCGTCTGGGTTGATGAGCCGCCAAGTATCGCCACCGTCATCGGAGCGGTACAGACCGCCTTGCTTGGCTTCGATGAGAGCGTACACGCGGTTGGAATTGGCGGCAACAGCCACGCCAATCTTGCCGTAGGGTGGCGATGGCAGCCCTTCGCCTTGCAATTTCTTCCAGGTGTCGCCGCCGTCGATGGAACGGTAGACGCCGCTGCCCGGGCCACCGCTCGTGAGAGTCCAGGGCTGACGCCGGACCTGCCACATGGCGGCGAACAGGATGTGCGGATTATGCGGGTCGAAGGTTACGTCGACAGCGCCAGTGTTTTCGTCGACGAACAGCACTTTTTGCCAACTCTTGCCGCCGTCCGTGGTGCGAAAAACGCCACGCTCCGGGTTGGGTCCATAGGGATGGCCGAGCGCCGCGACGAACACAATGTCCGGATTGGTGGGATGAATGATGAGCTTGCCGATGGCGCGAGAATCTTTGAGGCCGATGTTCTTCCACGTTTTGCCGGCGTCCACGGATTTGTAAATGCCGTCGCCTTGCGCGGCGTTGCCGCGAATAC
>JAVKSW010000141.1:0-6671 GCA_039583505.1 Bryobacteraceae bacterium
CCAACCTCTCAAGGCAAGTTCTACGAGTACGAGAATTCCGGGATGATTCATGCGGTGTGGCAGAAGATCGAGGCAGGAAACCTGCAGGTGTTCTGCGTGGACAGCTTTGATTCCGAGAGCTGGTACAACCGCGGCATTCACCCGCACGACCGTGTGATGCGCCACGTGGCCTATGAGAACTACGTTCTTGAGGAAGTGGTGCCGCTGATTAAAGGCGTGAACGGGTCACAGCAGATTTGCACAACCGGGTGCAGCTTCGGCGCTTATCACGCATTTAACTTCGCGATGAAGCACCCCGATCTCACTTCAGCGTGCATCGCGATGAGCGGCTCGTTCGATTTGCGCTCCTTTATGGATGGGTATTACGACAACGATTTTTACTTCAACAATCCTGTCGATTACATCCCGAATGTGAACGATCCGTGGTTCCTGGAGCGATACCAACGCATGAAGCTGGTGCTGGCTGTGGGAGACCACGACATCTGCCTGGGTGCGAACTTTCAGATGGCGCATATCCTCGGGTCAAAAGGGATTCCACACTGGCTCGACGTCTGGACCGGCGGCGAGCGCCATGACTGGCCGCTCTGGCAGCGCATGGCAGCAAAGTTCTTTTGATCAAACGGGGGTAAAGATGCCGAAAGTCGGAATTCTCTATGGAATGGAAAACACGTTTCCATCCGCGGTGGTCGAGCGAATCAACAGCAAGAATATCTCCGGCGTGACCGCCGAACACATTCGGATCGGTGGTATCAAGATGGCTGAGCCCAGCGGGTACCGGGTGATTATCGACCGCATCTCGCATGACATCGAGTTCTACCGCGCTTACCTGAAGAACGCAGTGCTGACCGGGACGATTGTGATCAATAATCCGTTCTGGTGGAGCGCCGACGATAAGTTTTTCAATTATGCGCTGGCGAGCAAAATCGGCGTGGCGGTGCCGAATACCGTGGTGCTGCCGCACAAGCTACATCCGCCGGGAACGACCGTGCAGTCCATGAGAAATCTGACGTTTCCCCTGAATTGGGAAGAGGTCTTCGACTATATCGGATTTCCGGCGTTTCTAAAGCCCTTCAGCGGCGGCGGATGGAAACATGTTCATAAGGTGGACTCGCCGGAAGAGTTTTTCGAAGCCTACGATCAGACGGGCAGCATGTGCATGACGCTGCAATCGGCGGTTGAATTCGACGAGTATTTCCGCTGCTACGTCGTGGGGCAGGAGAAAGTCCGGGTCATGAAGTACGATCCAAAGCAGCCGCACCACCTGCGTTACGTGAAGGACAGCACTCCCAGCTCGCAAGCTCTGTTCGATCGTGTTGTCAGAGACGCGCTGACGCTCTGCCGCGCTCTGGGGTATGACTTGAACACAGTAGAATTCGCGGTCGAAGACGATATCCCGTACGCTATCGACTTTCTAAATCCGGCTCCTGACGCCGACGTTCACTCCGTCGGACAAGGGAATTTCGATTGGATTGTAGAGAACGTGGCGCGGCTTGCGATCGACAAAGCTCTCAGCAATGAGCAACCACAAACGCAATACAACTGGGGGTACTTCCTGAACGCCGGACTCGCAAGACTAACCGCAGCGTCAAAATAGAATCAGGTTTTAGGTCTAACCCTAGCCTCGGAGGCGCCGGCTGTGAAACCCAGTCTGACGATTGGCATCGAAGAAGAGTACCAGACGATCGATCCCGAAACGCGGGATCTTCGCTCCCACATCGATACCGAAATAATCTCGAAAGGCAAGATGCTGCTCAAAGAGGCAGTGAAAGCCGAGATGCACCAGTCCGTGGTCGAGGTAGGTACTGGAATTTGCAAGCACATCAAAGACGCCAGTGTGGAATTGAAGGCACTTCGGAGGCAGATCGTCCAACTGACAAACCAGAACGGTTTACATTTGGCGGCAGCCGGAACGCATCCGTTTGCGGACTGGCGCAAGCAGGCTATCTACCCGGACGAGCGCTATCACACGATCGTGGAGGACCTGAAAATGGTGGCTCGCGCCAATCTGATTTTCGGGTTGCATGTCCACATCGGCGTGGAAGATCGCGAAACTGCCATTCAACTGATGAACGCAGCCCGCTACTTCTTGCCGCACATTTTGGCGCTGTCTACGAACTCGCCCTTCTGGCTGGGTATGGACACCGGGTTGAAATCGTATCGCTGCAAGGTGTTCGATAAGTTTCCACGCACCAATATTCCAGACTATTTCCCGAGCTGGGGCGAGTATGACAGCTTTGTAAACCTCCTGGTAAAAACCAACTGCATCGATAACGCCAAGAAGATCTGGTGGGACATCCGGCCCCATCCGAACTTCCCGACCCTCGAGTTCCGCATTTGCGATGTGCCGATGAGAGCAGACGAAACGATCGCGATTGCCGCGCTGATTCAGGCAACTATTGCGAAGCTCTACAAGCTGCATGCCGCAAACCAGGGATTTAGGCTGTACCGGCGCGCGCTCATTATGGAGAACAAGTGGAGAGCGCTGCGTTACGGGCTGGACGGCAAGATCGTTGACTTTGGGAAACAAGAAGAGGTGCCGGTGCGCGATCTCATTTATGAATATTTGAAGTTCGTAGACGATGTGGTGGACGAACTGGATTCGCGCGAGGAGATCAATTACATTCACCGCATTCTGGAGCAAGGCACCGGCGCGGACCGCCAGCTAAGGATTTTTCAAGAGACAGGAGACTTGACCAAAGTGGTGGACTACATCGTTTATGAGACGGAAGCCGGCCTGTCGAAGGGGCACGTAGGGGCAGGCGCCGCTTAATGCGTCGGAGCCTGAATCACGGGATATTCGATCCCGAACTCAAACCGGGCGCGCACAACGCCGTGTTCGTTTGTCTGAAGGTGCAGCCTTCGGAAAAAGTGACATTAATTACCGATCACGCGTGCGAAGAGATCGCGGCCAGCGTGGCGGCGGAGTTGAACGAATGCGAGTGTGTGTACAACACGTTCGTGCTGGAGGATCTGGCGCCGCGGCCGCTCGTGGACATGCCGCAAGCCGTGCTGGATGATTTGGAGTCAAGCCAGGTCAGTATCTTCGCGGTTCACGCGCAAACAAACGAGCTGAAGACACGCATGCAGATGTGCAATGTGGTCAATCGGAATAAGATCCGGCACGCGCACATGGTCAATATCGAAAAGAAGATCATGCTGGAGGGCATGCGAGCAGACTTCGCGCAGGTGGATAACCTGACGCTGCGCGTGATGAATATCGTCAACAAGGCTCAGTCGATTCGCGCTGTCACCGCGGCGGGAACGGATGTACGCGCGGAGCTGACCAGGCAATACAAGTGGATCAAGACCAGCGGCATTATCAGCCGCGACAAGTGGGGAAATTTGCCCGGCGGTGAAACATTTACATCGCCCCTGGAAGTGAACGGTACGTTCGTGGTGGACGGCGTGGTGGGCGATTATCTCTGCGCAAAGTTCGGCGATTTGAAAGCTACGCCCCTAACACTCACCATCGAACGCAATCGCCTGACCACGGCTCATTCGGCGAACAAGGATCTGGAGAGCGAATTCTGGGAATATACGCATCGTGACGCAAATAGTGATCGCGTGGGTGAGTTTGCGATAGGCACGAACCTGGCGATTCACGAAGTGGTTGGGAATATTCTGCAGGACGAGAAGATTCCAGGGGTGCACATGGCCTTCGGAGATCCTTATGGAGCGCACACGGGGGCTGAATGGACGTCTTCCACCCACATCGACGTGGTCGGACGAAAGTTCGACATCTGGGCGGATGATCGCCAGATCATGAGCGCCGGTCACTTCCTGGTATAAGCGAAGCGGCGCGTGATACCCGAATTCCGCCAGCGCTTCAACCAACTCTGGACACCCGGACTGTATGCGGAGTTCCTCCGCGGCATCGATCGAAGCGCCGGAACACACGTAAGTTTTCGCTGCAGCGAAACGCCGGTCTTTTTTCCCAAATTGTTACTCGACAAGATGGTCCGTTACGGACAGGAGTTGTATGAGCAACTCGCCGTCAACCCGGCGTACCGGAAGGCATCCGATGCCGCCATTCCCGCCCAGTTTCGCGCGCCGAATGAGACGGAACATCCTCTATTCGTCCAGGCTGATTTCGGATTGATTCGGGAGACGGATGGCACGCTAGAGCCGAGATTAGTCGAGATACAAGGCTTCCCTTCCATCTACGCGTTTCAAGCAGCACTGGCAAGAGAGTATGACGCAATCTACCGGCTCCGGGAAACGATTGATCCGAATCTCACGACCTTCCTGAGCGGCATTGAAAACGAACAGAGCTACCGGGATCTGCTCAAGCGGGCCATTCTGAACGGCCATGCCCCGGAAGAGGTAGTGCTGCTCGAGATCCAGCCGTACGAGCAGAAGACCCTGCCCGATTTCCTGACGACGCGCGACATGCTGGGAATTAAGATCGCGTGTATCACGGAAGTAAGGAAGCAAGGGCGCAAGCTCATCCTCGATGGAGTGCCTATCCAGCGAATCTATAACCGCGTCATCGTGGATGAGCTGGTGAGAAAGGATATTCGCAGCACTTTTCAATTTACGGACGATCTCGACGTGGAGTGGGCGGGCCATCCTAACTGGTTTTTCCGGTTGAGCAAGTTTTCCCTGCCCTGGTTCCGGCATGTGAGTGTTCCGGAGACGCGCTTTCTCAGTGAAGTGGAACGCTTGCCGGACAACCTGGAAGAATACGTCCTGAAGCCGCTGTACTCGTTTGCCGGCTTAGGCGTGAAGATCGGGCCCAGCAAGCGAGAGATCGAAGCGATCCCGGAAGGCGAGCGGCAAAACTTTATCCTGCAGCGGAAAATGGATTTTGTGCCGACTATCGACACGCCGAGCGGCCTGACGAAGGCGGAAATTCGCATCATGTACGTTTGGGACGGCGGGCTGAGAGCGGTGACGACGGTTGTCCGGACCGGGCGCGGAAAGATGATGGGCGTCGATTACAACAAGAATATGGACTGGATAGGCGCATCAGCCGGATTTTATGTGGCATGAATAGGAGACGATATGGCCGCTGACGCGCGCGCCGGCAAACCCGCCCAAGCATCCGATCTGGTTAACGTTCCCCGCTTGATCACCAGCTATTACGCCTTGAAGCCGGATCCCGGCGAGAAGACCCAGCAGGTCGCGTTCGGGACCTCCGGCCATCGCGGCTCCTCGTTTTCAGCCGCATTCAATGAAAACCACATCCTTGCGATTACGCAGGCAATTTGCCGGTATCGCGCCGAACAAGGGACGAATGGGCCATTGTTTCTGGGCATGGATACGCACGCGCTTTCCGAGCCTGCGCTTGTGACGGCGCTGGAAGTCCTCGCCGCAAACCGCGTGGAAACCATGATCGATCAGGATGGCGGATACACGCCTACGCCATCGCTTTCTCACGCGATTCTCACGCATAATCGCGGTCGCAAAAACGGTTTGGCGGATGGAATCGTCATCACGCCATCGCACAATCCACCGGAGGACGGAGGGTTCAAGTACAACCCCCCTTCGGGTGGTCCGGCGGATACGAGCGCAACCAAGTGGATTGAGACTCACGCCAATCATCTGCTCGCCGCCGGCTTGAAAGACGTTGCGCGTATTCCTTACGAGCGCGCATTGAAGGCAGATACGACGCACCGCTATGACTACGTGTCTAGCTACGTCAATGAACTAGCCTCTGTCGTCGATCTGGAGACCGTCGCGGCCGCCAATTTGAATCTGGGCGTTGACCCGTTGGGCGGCGCGGGAGTTGCGTATTGGCCCCGGATTGCGGAGCGATACGGCTTGAAGCTGACGATTGTGAACACAGCCGTCGACCCGACGTTTCGCTTCATGACGCTCGATTGGGACGGCAAGATCCGTATGGATTGCTCTTCCCCATACGCGATGGCGAGCCTCATCGCGTTAAAGGACCGTTTTGACGTCGCCTTCGCTTGTGATACCGATCATGACCGGCACGGAATCGTCACGCGCAGCGCCGGGCTTCTGAATCCGAACCATTACCTGGCGGTCGCCATCGATTATCTATTTCGCAATCGGCCGCAGTGGAAAGCGGAGGCCGGCATCGGCAAGACGCTGGTCAGCAGCAGCATGATCGATCGCGTCGCGGCGGATCTCGGACGCCGGCTCGTCGAAGTGCCGGTCGGCTTCAAATGGTTTGTGGATGGTCTGCTGGATGGCTCGCTCGGCTTCGGCGGCGAGGAGAGCGCCGGTGCATCGTTCTTGCGCAGAGACGCTTCGGCATGGAGCACCGATAAAGACGGTCTGATCCTGGGACTGCTTTCCGCGGAGATCAGCGCGAGGACCGGAAAGAATCCAGGCGAGCGGTATCGGGAGCTGACGGATCAATTCGGCGCACCGGTATATGAGCGCATCGATGCGCCGGCATCGCCCGAGGAGAAGGCGATCCTCTCAAAGCTGTCGCCTAAGCAGGTGTCTGCGAAAGAACTCGCGGGCGAACGGATTGAGGCGATGCTAACGACGGCGCCCGGGAATGGCGCGTCGATCGGCGGTTTGAAAGTGGTGACAAAGAACGGCTGGTTCGCGGCGCGGCCGTCCGGCACAGAGAACGTGTACAAGATTTATGCTGAGAGCTTCCTTGGCCCTGAGCACCTGCGGCGCATTCAAGAAGAAGCGCAAGCGCTCATCTCAAAGACCTTTCAGAGCGCGGCGGCAACGAGCGACCGGTGAGC
>JAVKSW010000142.1:0-6650 GCA_039583505.1 Bryobacteraceae bacterium
TGATTTCTCGCCGTATCCGGATACGAGTCTGTCGGATGCTTCGGGTGACAACGTGGCGTTCACGACGTCGCCGGGCGCCATAACCATTGCGACAACGGCCGCAGTTCCCGAGCCCTCGGAATTCTTTTCGCTGGCGCTTGCGATTGCCGCCTTGTCTTTGTGGATGCGCCTGCGAAGGGGCCGCGTAGCATAATACCGAGTGGCGAGTGATGGCGCGCCGTTCCGCTTCTATGGGTATTCGCGGATGCACTGCAGGCGACCTACGAGATTGAGCGTGCGGCCGAGAGCGTTATCGAACTGATCGAATGGCAGTCGGATTGGCTTGGCGCAATCTCAACGCGAAGCTCAATTGTTTGGGTGGTGCTTGCCCATTATGCGAGGGCGGGATCGAACCAGCGACCTGCTGATTACGAAACCATACGTGTCAAGTCCCATCTGTAATTATTTTTCTCGTTTTCGGCCTGTTTTGCGCGTTTTTTGAGATGCGCCGAGACTCCTGAAACCTGTGGAAAACACATGATACTCAACGCTCGTGCTGACAAAACTGCTGACAAAACCAACTCCCGGTCGCCGCCGGTTGTCTCCTCCAGCTTATAAATTGTGCAGGCGTAGTCCTGCATCCAGGCCGTCTTGCACCGTTGCGCTGCGGTGTATAAGTCGGCCGCGGACAAACGCGGTGGCCAGGTCGGTGAAGTACCGGTCCAGCGTAACTGGATTTCCATATCCGGCCGCTTGGACATCAGATGAATGCGGAACATTTTGCGGTAGCCCATGTTTTCTGCTGAGATGGGCACGATGCCCACGCACAAGGCTGTGACCCTATTCCGCCTATCGGCGAGCAGGAACTCGCGCTGATCCGCAACAGCGGTTGGCGGGCGTTTCCACCTCGGCTACCCGATCAGCCGTTCTTCTATCCGGTTTTGAACGAAGAGTACGCAACTCAAATTGCGAGGGATTGGAACACCAAGGACGGCGGGACAGGCTATGTGCTGAGCTTTCAGATGGACGCTGATTTCCTTGCCCGCTACACCGTGCAGACGGTTGGCACACGTGTCCACCAGGAGTATTGGATTCCGGCCGGCGATCTTGAGGAATTCAATCGAAACCTCATCGGCCCCATCGAGATCGTGTCATCCTTCACCGGGGTGTCGGGAATGTAGCCAAGGATCGCCTTTGCCACGCGAAAAACAGGTTCACATCGTAATACCAGAAGGCACGAAGGTGTTGACCCGATCGGAGGGGCGCGTGGGCGTTGTCTCTCACGCTCCCAGCGCCCCGGAACACAGCTACCGGGTCCGCTTTGCCGATGGGGCTGAAGAAGGCTTTTGCGGGGCGGAGTTGACGATCTTCAAGCACGTTCAGGCAGAGGTGCCTGGCGGCCCGGATTCCGCAGACCTCTACCGTTTCGTGATCTATCGATGCATCGTCGGATCGACTGCATACGGCTTGAGCCAGGAGGGATCCGACACCGATCGCCGAGGGTTGTACCTTCCGCCCGCCGATCTGGAATGGTCGCTCGCAGGTGTTTCCGAGCAGTTGGAGACCGAAGATGAAGAGGTCTATTGGGAGATTGAAAAATTCATCCGTCTTGCGCTTAAGGCCAACCCAAACGTGCTGGAGTGCCTATATTCGCCGCTCGTCGAAACGTGTACGCAACTGGCGAGCGAACTAATCGAAATGCGCCATATCTTTCTCTCGCAATACGTCCACCGCACCTATAACGCGTATGTACTCTCGCAATTCAAGAAACTCGAACAGGACCTGCGGAATCACGGCCAGATTCGGTGGAAGCACGTGATGCATTTGATTCGACTGCTGCTTTCGGGGGTCGAGGTGTTGAAGCATGGATTCGTGCCGCTTCGGGTGGACGAATACCGCGACCGGCTTCTGGCGATTCGGCGCGGCGACGTCTCGTGGGAAGAGGTCGAACGCTGGCGACTCGCGCTTCATAAAGAACTCGATGAAACCCTCAGATCCACGTCGCTACCGGAGCATCCTGATTACCGGCGCGCGAACGATTTCCTGATCCGAGCTCGTCGCATCGCTGCTTTGCCGGAGTACGCCAGGTGATCGACTACCAATTGTTGCGCGGCGAAGCGGCGCGTCATCCCTATCCGTTGTTGTTCGCCACAATCAGTGGCGCCCATCTATACGGGTTCCCGTCTCGGGACTCCGACTACGACCTACGCGGCGTTCACATCCTCCCGGCCAAAGAAGCTGTCGGATTGCGCCCAAAACAGGAGACAATCGAGTTCGCCGGCGTCCGCGGCGGAATCGACATGGACCTTGTCACGCACGACGTTCGAAAGTTCTTCACTCTGCTGCTGAAGAGGAACGGATACGTTCTTGAGCAGCTCTACTCACCCCTGGTCGTGCAGACATCGCCCGAACACGATGAGCTCAAGACGATAGCGGCCAATTGCATCACCCGCCATCACAGTCATCATTACATCGGATTTGCGGCCACGCAGTGGGCTCTGTTCGAGAAGGAGAACCCTCCGAAAGTCAAGCCGCTGCTTTATGTCTATCGCGTCTTTTTGACCGGCATTCACCTGATGCGCACTGGAAGAGTCGAAGCGAACCTGGTGAAGTTAAATGACGAGTTCGGACTGCCGTATATCCCGGAGCTGATCGAGCGGAAGATCCGTGGCGCGGAAAAAGGAACACTTGAATCAGACGAGACAGAATTTCACAAGCGTGAATATGAGACCCTTGTCGCACGGCTTGAGACCGAGGCAATGCAGTCGCGGCTTCCCGATGAACCAACCTGCCGAGATGCCCTTAACGATCTGCTGGTCCGTGTCCGCCTGACGCCCAGATAAGCTAGGAGTTTTCCAGCGCAGCTTCCAAAGAACCGTATAGGTGACGGCCACGCGTGCTCCTCACCGTTCATTGGTAGCTTCAGACACTCTCCATCGACCACCGCTCGATTTGGTGGGGCCGTCAGGTTGCGCACCCGCCGGTCCATCATCCTCCCGATCGCCCCTTCCGGAATGCGCAATCGGTACTCACTCATTGTGAGATGAGGGGCGGGATGTCTCGCGCAAACGGATAAGCAGTTCAACATCCGTCAATACTTCGATACCTTGCTTGCGACAACTTTCGAGAACCGCGCGGTGATGGAAATGCCTGTCGAGCGTGCAGAGTACATGCACCCGCCCATACAATGCTGTTTCCAACACAGGATCATCCTCCTGATCGTTGGGAACCAGCCTTCCGCCACTCTGTGGATTGACCAACTCCGCGAAATCCTGAAGAGCCTGTGTGTATTGCTCGATGTCGAATGGTGTCAGCGGCCAGAGGGCTTGCAAGCGGGGATACTTTAACACTCGCTCCGTTTCGCGCAACAAAAACGGCGACAAGACCAACACGTGCTCTGCCGATTCCAACATCGTG
The DNA here is from genome assembly GCA_039583505.1 of Bryobacteraceae bacterium. Lineage (GTDB taxonomy): Bacteria > Acidobacteriota > Terriglobia > Bryobacterales > Bryobacteraceae > Bog-105. The sequence continues at coordinate 3,397 of JAVKSW010000142.1, forward strand.
AGCAAAAGGACGCGCGCCACGCTTTTCGAGCGCGGGTTGGCACGAGCAAGAATGTTAGTGTCGAGGACGATTCTCATTTCCGCCGCGGGCGGATGTGATTCATCGCTTCATCAACGGCGGCATCAAACTCATCGCCGCGGACGTCTCCCGCCTTGTCGGCGAGTCGATCCAGAGCGCCTTTCAGACATTCTGCGCGCAGACGCCGCTCATCTCCCGATGGCGCTGGATGGGAATGGAGCGACATAACGCTCACCTCTTCGTCGTCACGCAAATTGCGGCCGAGTAAGCCTTCAATCGCGCTCCGCGTGGAAGCGGGAAGATCGCGCGCCCAATGAATCGAAACGTTCTCCATAGCTCCTGTTGCATTCTCATTCTAAACTGCGGAGGCTGTCGCGCGTTGCGGAGGGCACACAGGGGCGATCACTTCTGGTCTCGATCACAGCCTACTGAGCCTGGGGTTACGCAGATCGGTTGCCGAGAAGGCACCCTGTCTTCACAAAAGGTGACCGTGTATGGCTGGTGCAAATGATTGATGCTGCGAGGGCGCTTCAACCTGCTGATTCTTCAGATTTCACAAAATCACGCAGTTTGCTGACAAAAGTGCGGGACAAGTGAGACGATTGAGAAAAAGCCCAATGGTAAGTGATTGAAAATCTGGAGCCACCCGCCGGGATCGAACCGGCGACCTGCTGATTACGAATCAGCCGCTCTACCAACTGAGCTAGGGTGGCTTGAACTTTTCCCAGTTTAGCCCACCACGGCTATCGTAGAAATATGCCGGAGCTCCCGGAAGTTGAGACCGTTGTCCGCTCCATCACTCCGCACATTCTGGGGCGCAGAATTGAGCGCGCGGAATTTTCCTCCACACGCGTCACCCGCGGAGGGCTTGCCGAAACCGCGGCGGCGCTGCCCGGCTGCGCGATTCGCAGCGTGCGGAGGCGGGGCAAGCAGATCCTGATCGACCTCGACCGCGGCGTTCTCTACGTGCATCTAGGAATGACGGGCAAGCTCCTGTGGAATGGCGAACCTGGCAAATACACGCGGGCGATTCTGCAACTGGACCGCGGAACACTGCTTTACGACGATGTCCGCCAATTCGGACGAGTCGAGTTTTTCGAAAGCATCCCGGACCTCTTCGAGCGCATCGGGCCCGATGCCTTAAGCATCCAATTCGACGATTTCTATGCACGACTGAAGCGCCATGGCGGCGCGATCAAGCCGTTGCTGCTCAACCAGACGTTCATCAGCGGCGTCGGTAACATCTATGCGGATGAGCTGCTGTTTGCTGCGCGCATTCACCCCCGCGCGATAGCCCGGCGCATTTCGCGACAGCGGGCCGAGAAGCTGCACGCGCATCTCCTCGAAGTGCTGCGTCTCGCTATCCAGCATCGCGGTTCCTCGATATCCGATTACGTGGACGCGGCCGGCGAACGAGGCGCCTTTCAGCAATTACACAACGTCTACGGCAGGGAAGGCCATCCGTGTCCGCGCTGCGGCACTCTCATCCGCCGCATCGTCATCGCGCAGCGGGGAACACATTACTGCCCGCGCTGCCAACGGCCCTGAGTCGCCGGTTGATCGGCAATCGCCTCTCCCGATTCGCGAATCGCATCCACCACGTCGGCCACCAGCTTCATGGCTTTGACGTCGTGTACCCGCACAACGTGCGCGCCATTCAGGATCGAGGCGCATACCGCTGCGGCTGTGGCGAATTCGGTGTCCTGTGGCCGCTCCTTTGCCAAAAAAGACTTGCGCGATGGTCCTATCAGAATCGGCAGGTCGAAAGATTTCAGCAATCCGAGATGCGCAATTATCTGCGCGTTCTGCTCGCGCCGCTTGCCAAACCCGAGACCCGGATCGATTACAATTTGATGCTGCTGCACGCCCGCCTGCCTCGCGCGATGAACCGCGGCTTCCAAGTCGATGCTGATCGAACGCATCAGATCTTTCAGCGGCGGCAGCTTCGCCCACGTTTCCGGAGTTCCGCGCATGTGGTTAATGATCAGGCCCGCATCATGCTTTGTCACCATCTTCGGCAATTGAAGATCGAGCAGAATGCCGCTGGGATCGTTGATAATTTCCGCGCCGTGTTCCAGCGCTTTCGCGGCCACGCCTGATTTATAGGTATCTACCGAAATCGGGATGCTCAGTTTACCGTGCAGCCGCTTGAGCACCGGGACCAGCCGCCGCAACTCTTCCGCTTCCGAAATGCGCTGCGAGCCGGGGCGCGTCGATTCAGCGCCCAGATCCAGTATGTCCGCTCCTTCCTCTTCCAGTTCAACCGCGCGCGCGAAGGCGCGATCCGGATCGGAGTACTTCCCGCCATCCGAAAAAGAATCGGGCGTTACGTTCAAAATTCCCATCAGCAGCGTTCGATTGCCCAGCACAATCTCGCGCTGCTTCAACTTCCAGCGGTATCGTTTTCCCATTCCCTAGACTATGAGTGTGGCAGACGTCCCCGCGACGGCACCGTTCACCGTTCCCCGCGATGTTTGTCGCGACTTCGAGCGCTCCTCCCGTCTGGAGTGGCTCGAAACCAATCACACCGGCGCCTTCGCCATGGGTACCGTCTCTGGTGTCAACACGCGGCGTTATCACGCGCTGCTGATTGCTTCCCTAAATCCTCCGGCTGACCGCTATTCCATCTTGCCGCGCATCGAGGAGCAAGTAACCACGGGAGCCGAGCGGTTCCAGCTTGCCGCCGTTCAGTATCCAGGCGCTCTTGCTCCGCGCGGTTTCGACTTGCTCGAGCAGTTTGCCGTTGATCCCTTTCCAACCTGGCGCTATGCCTGTGGTGGAACAGCGATCACCAAGACGGTTTGCCTGCTCGATCGCCATCAAGCGGTTCTCGTCAAGTACGAATCTTCGAACGCCTGTCGCTTGGATGCCCGGCTATTCGTTGCCTTTCGCGATTATCACGCGCTCGCTCGTGAAAACAGCGCCTTTCAAACGCATCTCACCGAGAACCCCGGCAGCATTTCCATTCAGCCGTATTCGGATTTGCCGCCGCTCGCGCTATTTCACTCGGGAAGACTTTGCGGCGATGGAATCTGGTATCGCAATCACGAATATCTGCGAGAGCTCGAGCGCGGCCTGGACTTTCGTGAGGATCTGTTCTCGCCGGGATCGATCCAATTCGAATTAGATGTGCGGCAACCTGCCTGGTTGATCGCGACCCTCGAGCCTGACCGGCTTCCCTCCCCGCTTCACGACTCCGATGTCGATTCGCTGCTGGCCGCGGACACCAGTCGCCG
>JAVKSW010000143.1:0-6627 GCA_039583505.1 Bryobacteraceae bacterium
TGGATATTCTTCTCAAGCGCTTTGCCGATGCCGGTTATCGCTACGATGCGGCGCTGGTCATGCATACGCACGATTTCCTTTCTCCTTCGAGCGTGACGGACCTCGAGCGGGCCGTCGCCTTGTGGAATGGCGCGCGTCGCGTCCCCGAGCTGCGCATTGCGACTGCTTCCGAATTTTTCCGCTACATGGAAGAAAGGTACGGCTCTGTCATCCCCACCGAGCGCGGCGAGTGGTCGGGATTGTGGTCGGAAGCGAAAACCAGTTCTCCGCAGATCAGCGCCTTGGCCCGCGTGGCCCATCATCGGATTCCCGCAGCCGAGACACTCTGGAGCGCTCTTGCTCTCGATCGGCAGATTCCATTTCCAGCAGGGGACTTCTACCGGCTCTATCATCTGTTGTTTTGGTACGACGAGCACAGCGGCGCGGGGAACGTGGGCTGGCCCGGACTCAATACCCGCGAGCTGCTCAACCAGCAAAATCGCGAATACGTCGGATTTATGAAGGAAGCTACGGAATCGAGTGGTCGTCTGCTTCAATCCGGATCGTCCATCCTGACTTCCTCTACCGGTAACGCGCGTCCACCGACTCCCGTGAGGACCTGGCCGCTGCTGATATGGAACGCGCTTTCCTGGAAGCGAACCGAAATCGTTTCCACCGCTCCGCCGGAACCAAATTCGCACGTCGTCGCCGTTCGCGACTGCCGCAACGGGCAAAGCGTCCCGTTCGATGTGGACGCCGGCGGAAGTCTCATCTTCCTCGCCCGTGATGTTCCTTCCATTGGCTACACGATGTTCGAAGTGGATGCCGCACTGGGCATCGGCAAATCCACATTGGCGGACGAACCATATAAAGGCGTGCTCGAAAACGGCCGCTTCCGCATCGCGATGAACCGCGACGGCTCTATCGAGAGTCTTTTCGATTCCGCTGCTCAGCGCGAGCTGGTCAATCCGCGCGCTTCCGTTCCCTTCAATCATCTGCTCAGGACCGAAGGAGATGAACCTGCATCATTGCCGGTCCCCTTCGAGCCGCGGATCACAGTAGAGCGAGGTCGCGTCATCACGCAGTTGATGGTGCGCAGAATCGGCTCCGGTTTTCGCAGCACGCGTGTACGTCTCTATAACGGCTTGGATCGCAATGGTTTGGATCGCGTCGAAATCGATAATTCGGTGGATGCCAGCTCGCTTCCCTTTGCTTCGGCTCGCGGAAACTTCGATTCGTACTCCTTCTGTTTTCCGTTCGCCCTCGATGCGGCAAGCTTGATTGTCCGGCCGCAGGAGCAGTTCGGATTCCTGGCATTGCCGCAGGATTATCTCCCCGGAGCAAGGCGCGATGCGGTCACTTCCCAGCACGCCATCGCGTTAAGCGATGCTCATGCCACGATTATTTTGGCGCATCGCCAGGCCTTCCATTTCATTTTTCCTGGATACATTCGCACTCAACCCAGCTCGGCGCAAAAACCAGCTCTTCCGGCTATGTTTCAGGGCAAGTGGCCGCTTCCCGAGGCTACGCTTTTCTCTCGTGCGTTCCGGCGCAGCAATCAGGGCGACATGCGGCTTTATGGAATCACCACATTTCCAACGGTTGAACCCGGTTTAGGAAATGAATACGAATTCGACTACGCGATTGCTCCGGCGGCGGCCTCTTTCGACCCCGTCTCGGCGATGCGCTTCGGGTCCTCATTCGATGTTCCACTACACGCAACATACATCCCATTTCCGCCATCGCCGCAACGCAGTTATTTTTCGGTGGATCAACCGAACATCCGCATCGATACCGTCAAGCAGGCCGAAAGCGGTCCGCTCGCTGATATTACTCCCGTCAATCTCGAGAATGCTGCGCGTGAGAAGGAGTACGTCATCCGGCTGCAGGAAATCTCGGGACGCAATACGCCTCGCGCTGTGATCAACTTGCCGGGTCCTGTGAAATCTGCCGAAATCACCGATATCACGGAACAAAATGTGATCGAAAAAATTTCCGCGTTGAATCCAATGGTGGTCTCGGTTAAGCCATACGAGACGCTGACCATACGATTCGAAGCCGAGACTTCGGCGATGAGGCGCTAAGACAATGCCGGTCGAGAGCAGACGAGCGTTCCTGGCGCAAGTCGGCGCGGGACTTACGGCGACTCACGACGTGACAGCCGTCGAAAATGCAACCCAAACACCGGAACCGCGCGACGCGACCTCGCGATCCACGCCCGTCGATTTTCGATATGCGCCGTTGGATGGACAGGCAACGTTCTGCTTCCCCGATGATCCGTACAAAAGCCTGATTGGCAGTGCAGGGGAACTGCGGTATGGCCATCCCGGAACAAATATCAACATTGACGCTTTCTCTGCAGTCATTCACTTTTCCGCTTTCGGCATGGAGAGCGATCGCGTGACACGCCAATATCTGGAATCGCCCGGCGTGCCTGTCTTTCATACCTGGATCGAGCGACCGGAAGCCCAACTCGAGCTGATCACCTTCGCTACAAACCGCCCGGAGGAAGGCCGCGTCGATAACGTAATCTTCGAGGTGCACAACCGCGCCGGCCAAACCATTCGAGTTGCGCCGCTAGTCCGCGTTTACGGCACCGGTTTATTTGAGGCCGTACCGCTTGCACGCGCTTCCGGTGCGCGCGTAATCGGTCCGGAAGGGGAGTGCTTTATGGTGTCAGACGCGCCCCTCGTTGCATCGCCTGCTTTCTCCGGCTGGGTTCTTGCCGCACCCGCAGCAATCTGCCCGTCTCAATCGCCGTTGCGCATCTTTTTTCGCCTTCCGCAGGAGCGACAACCCGCTGAACGCGTCTTGCAAGCTCTCGCCGATCCCGATGCTCTGCTCGCGGAGGCGCGCAACTACTGGCGGAACTGGAAATCCTTTGGCCATGATGTGAAGTGGCAGCTCCCCGGACGATACAACGAATTCCTGATCGCTTGTACACGCAATATTGCCGAAGCGCGGGAGGTTAAGAACGGACGGAAAACGTTCCAGGTCGGCCCCACCTGCTATCGCGGCTTGTGGATTGTCGATGGCAATTTCATCCTCGAAGCGGCCCGCTACCTTGGCTTCGATGTCGAAGCGCAACAAGGGTTGGAAGCAACATGGTCCCACCAGTTGCCTTCTGGCGCCGTGTTTGCTTCTGCTCCAGGTGAGCACTGGAAAGATACAGCCATGGCGATGTTCACGTTGGTGCGGCAGGCGGAACTCAGTGGCGACTGGACGTATTTCCACGCCATGGTTCCGAACCTGCTTCGCGCGGCCAATTTTCTACGCGAGGTTCGAGATAAAGCGCGCACGGAAAACAGCGCGAATGGCCGCTACGGCTTGCTCGCACGCGGATTTGGCGATGGCGGACTAGGAGGGATTCGCTCTGAGCTGGCGAATACGGTATGGACGCTCGCGGGTCTGCGCGCCACTGTGGATGCGGCGCAGAGGTGCGGTCTCAGCGCAACTTTCGAGCCCGTCAGTCGCTTCTATTCCGAATTGCGTTCAGCGTTCTTCGCAGCCGCCAGGCAGGAGATGCGAACTCACCCGGGCGGATTCGAGTATCTGCCGATGCTGATGAAAGAAGATGCGGCGTGGAACTTTCCGGACGCTTGGCAGCGCCCGCAACCACAGGTGGCGCAGTGGGCGCTTTCTCATGCGATCTATCCCGGGCTCGTCTTCGATAAGGACGACTCAATTGTTCGCGGTCACGTGGCACTCATGCAGGCATGCACCAAAGAGGACGTGCCGAGCGAAACCGGCTGGTTATCGCACGAAGGCGTCTGGACCTATAATGCGCCCTTTGTCGCGCACGTCTATTTGTGGGCTGGTCTCGAAGACTGGGCGCGGCGCGCGTTCACGGGTTTTCTGAATCATGCCAGCCCGCTGTACTGCTGGCGCGAGGAGCAGCCGTTACGCAACTCTCTGGTAGCTGAATATTGGGGAGACATGCCGCACAATTGGGCCAGCGCGGAATGTATTCTCTTCCTGCGCCACATGTTTGCACTCGAAGACGGATCTGCGCTACGCCTTCTGGCCGGCTGCGCCGGATTGGGCCTAAACGACTCCGACCAGGTTGTACTCGAGCAGACTCCTACACGCTTCGGCCGGCTCAGTATGCGTTTGGCTCCCACAAGAGCAGGCGGAAGTTACAGTCTCGAGTTCTCGCGCGCCGCGGGACCGGCGCCTTCTCGAATCGAACTTCCGGCTAGCATCGGTAGCAATTCCAATCTACTCAGAGTGAAAGGTGCCTCATCGGAGCGGCGCGGGAACGTCGTCCTGGTCGAACCCGGCGCAAAGGCGTTCACCGCTGAGTGGAAAATCTAGAAGTTCATTTCGCCTGCCGTACTGGACCTAGGCCGCGCTGTGCCAGGAATGCACGAATGGCGTCATAAGCGTGGCGATTCTCTTCATCGGTGAACTCGCCGTGTTTTCCACCCGGAATCGTGAAAAGGCGATTCGAAACCCCGGCTTCATCCAGAGCCTGATGCAGACGGACAGCGTGACTGTAAGGCACCACCGGATCGTGATCGCCATGAATCGTGATGATCGGCGGCAAATCCCTGCGCACATAAGTCAACGGGGAAACTCTGCGAGCAATCGCCTCCCGGTCCAGTGACGCGCCCAGCCACTCGACCGCGTACGTTTTGCGATTCGAACCGGCGAGCAGGTCCGCGACATCCGTTATGCCATACCAGTTCACGATCGCAGCGACATGCGGCTCCGGCCCGTCTTCGGGACAGTCATTATCCAATCCCGCCGATTCGGTCAGCATTCCCGTCATCAACGACAGGTGACCGCCTGCGGAATGTCCGGTGACGACGATCCGCCTTGGATCTATGTGATATTCCTTCGCGTGTTGAACTACCCAGCGCAATGCGCAACGGCAGTCCTCCACCGCGGCGGGAGCCTTCGAAACGTTGGCCATGCGGTACTCTACGTTCACTGCTACCCAGCCCATCTGCAGGTAAGGCAGCGTCTCTAAAACGGCGCCTTCCTTGGTTCCGAAAACCCAACCGCCGCCGTGGATATAGATCACAGCGGGAACCGCGGATGTGATCGCGTGAGGATAGATCACATCCAGTTTGTTGGCGTAATTGTTGGAGACGTTGTAGACGATGTCGGGCTGGATCCAATACTCATTACCGGCGTCCTCCGACCAGGTGGAGGCTTCCTGCGCGAGACTGGTGGCCGCGAAGGCAGCGGCAACTAAAGCCAGCGAAAATGTTTTCACTTCTCCTCCTGCAACGAAGCGGCGGTGCTCTGTGCACCGCGCGCGGAAACACGATACACGTTGCCCTGATATTGCAAACCGCGCAGATCGGATGCCGGATTCAATCCCGCTAAGCGCGGCGAGGCACGCAATGGTCCGTATAAGGGCGCCTGAATCCCAAACAGGCCGTCCAGAATTGGTTCAAGGAACGCACCACCGGCAACGCAAGCCCAGTCATTGATCCAGGGCACGTCAGACGGCGATTTGCGGGCTGCGCCGCCGGCTTCTGGGTCAACGGCAGTTTCGGCGAAATTCGCCTGTGCAATGGGTCCTTGCAGCGCCGTGCGCGCGATGCCCTTCAGCCACTGATTGGCGAGCCGTGCTTCTCCCGCTTTGTACAGGGCGTTCAGAGCGAGCGCGGGCCAGGCAGCGTACGCGCCCGTCCACTGGTGGTCTGGCCGGATGCTGAACAGCACGTTCGCGTCGTGCGCCGAAAGCGCTCGCATCCAGGAAGGAGTTTGCAGTTCGCGTTGAAAAAAAGCAACCATCTCGCGTTTCTGGATGTCGCTCAGGTCCTGCGGAATTGTCGATAAAACGGTCCCGAAATCATAGCAGTGCCGCACCGGTTGCAACCGTCCATCGGGCAAGCGGCAATTCCAAAACCCACCGCCGGACACATATAAATCGAGCACGCGCCGCGCGAGCGCGGATGCTTGCTGCTGCAGCCCCGATGCACGCCCGCTATCGCCTCGCCGTTCCAAAAGATCCGCGACAAAGCGCATGCAGAACACGTTCGCGGCATTCAATCCAGCCACTTCGTGAACATAGCTGCTGACCGCTTCCAGAAGATTATTGACCTCGCCGTAATCGGCGAGACCGTGTCCGTTTACATCCAGCGTGCGCCAATGCGTGGCGTAATCGAACAGGCGATCGATCACGCTTACCCCGCCAACCTTCGTGTCTAGCCACGCGAAATCGCCGCTCCAGCGCAAGTAGTCGCGTGACATGCGACACATCGCGAAATCGTTCACCGAGTACCACGGCCCGACGCCTTGGCCGGTGAGCAGATCCGTGCCGAAATGCTTGTGGATGTCTAACGTCATCCATGTTTCCAACATGCGCTTCAGCACCGAAGCGTCCAGCAGCGCCAGCATGGTGGAACTCAGGCTGATGTCCCATAAGAAAGTAGTCGTCTCCCAATAGCGCGGCGCCAGAGTGACATAGGTGGTTCCGTATACCGAGGCGGCCGTGGTCCGGCGATGAAAGAGCAGGGTCGCGAGAGCCGTGTGGTACACGCGTAACAGGGCCGGCTCGTCGGTGATCAGCGACGGCAGATAGCCGCTGAAGCGCCCGTTCCCAGGAGTGAAAGCTGCCCTGAGTGTGTCATCCCATTCGCGCTGCGCGATCGTCGCCGCGGATTCGAAGTTCCGGACAAGCTCGACTGCCCC
>JAVKSW010000144.1:0-3580 GCA_039583505.1 Bryobacteraceae bacterium
GCTTGCTCACTGAATGCGATTTCGGAGGCGTGGAGTTTCATAGAAACTTCAAGACACTGTCGCTCAATTACGTGCGCGCTCACTTCCGGCGCTATCATGTCCCGGTTTGGAGCCGAGTCGTGGAGATCGCCGGTAGCATCATTCCGGACAAAATTGTTGAAGCACCTGTCACGCTGGTTGCCAGTGGCGTCATCGCGACAGCTCGCAAGTCGTCTGCTTGACAGGCCGGGCGCCGGCTTGGGATTCTCATTCCCAGCGGAGAGCGCGCAGCGGGTCCGTACGCGATGCGCGCCGCGCCGGAATCAGACTCGCAGCTGTAATCGCCGCCAGTAATAACAATGCCGCCCCCGCGTACGATTGCCAATCCTCCGGCGTCACTTTGTAAAGCAGGCTCGAAAGGTAACGCGCCGCCGCATAGCTGAGCGCCAGCCCCGGCAGCAGGCCGCCGGCCGCTAAAAGCAAGCCGCGTCGCATTACCTCAGTGGCAATCCTTGACGGCTTCGCGCCGAGCGCCAGCTTCACGCCGAACTCGCGCGTTCGCCGCGTCACTGCGTAATTAATCACGCCGTAAACACCCGTCACCGCAAGAAAGAAGGCCAGCACGGAAAAGCATCCGATAACAATCAGCTCAATGCGTCGCCGTTCCATCGTGATCGAGATTCGCCGTTCCATCGTCACAATGTTGAAGACCGGCATGGTCCGATCTATTTCCCGGAACTGGTTGCGTATCGCCGGCGCCAATGCCTTCAGCGGCTGCGCCGATCGGATCGCTAGTCCCAGCGCAATGCCCCCGGCCTGCGCAAAAGGCACGAAAATTTCCGGCTCGGGGTCCGCATCCTGCCCGCGATGTCGCACGTCGGCCACAATGCCCACAATCTCCGTCCACGGCGCGCCATCCGCTCCCCACCGGAATCGGCGCCCAATGGGATCGGCGTTTGGAAAAAAGTGCTGCGCGAAGCTGTGATTCACTATCGCTACCAGTGCCGACCCGCGGCGGTCCTGCCGTTCAATGCCGCGTCCCGCCAGTATCGGGGACTCCAGCGTACGCAAGTAATCCGGCGTAATTGCCACAATAGGCACTGTCGGCCTCGCTCCCGGTGGCGGCGCAGGCCTTCCCTCGAACACCACCGCGCCTCCCAGCGAATATCCACCCAGTGGAAGCGCATTTGTCAAACCAACCGACTCCACTCCCGGTATCTGCCGGATTCGCTCCACGATCTCCTCTCCCAACGCCGCAGTCTTTTCGTCGGTTGTGTAACGATGCGGATCTACCCGGAACCTCGCGATCACCAGATTCGCCGGCTGCATGCCCAGCGGATTGCTCAAAATGCGCGCAGCGCTCTTTAGCAGCAGTCCGGCAGAGAGAACCAGAATCAGTGCAAACGCAACCTGCACTGCCACGAGCATAGTTCGTGCTCGGTCGCTCCATGATCCACCCGCAATCGATTTCGCGCCCGACTTGATCGCTTCATTCGGAGTCAAAGTTGAAACCCCCAACGCCGGCCCAAACCCGAAGAGAAACGCCGAGCCCGCAGTAAGCGCCAGTGCGCCCAACAACACCACGGGATCGATCGACAAATCCTTCGGCGAAACCAGATGGAGTGCGTTTACTGTGCGCACCGCCGGCGCCGCCGCATACGCGCCCGCAACGCCAAGAACCGCTCCCACGCTGGCTAGCAACAAATTCTCGGTCAGCAGCAATTGCACCAGCCGCTTGCGGTCGCCTCCTAACGCAAGCCGTATGGCAAACTCGCCTGCTCTGGCAAACGCCCGCGCCAATTGCAAAGCCGCCAGATTGCTGCACGTCAGCAGAAGGAGCAAAGCCACCGCGCCCCAAAGAACCAGCAGCGCCGGACGTAGATCGCCCACCAGCCGCTGCTGCAGTGGCATCGTCTGCAGCATCCGTTCTCGAAACGCGCGCCGATACGGCGTGGGAATCTCCCCGCCGTGCCGCTCGTCGATGGCTTTCAACTCACGTTCCGCTTCGGCCATCGCGACCCCCCTCCGAAGCCGCCCTATTACCCGCAGCAGCGCCATCCTTGGCGTGTTCCATTGCGCCGGTCCGGAGAATCCGCCGGGCAGATACACGTCCGGTTGACCCTGGTCCGGAAAGCGAAACTCGGAGGGCAGTACTCCGATCACCGTATAGCCAAGACTGTTCAGCACAATCGTGTGGCCGACAATGTTGCGGTCTGCCGCAAATTCCGATCGCCACAGTGCGTCGGAAAGGATCGCCACGCGCTCCGGGTTCGGTCCATCCTCTGCCGGGCTGAAGGCGCGCCCCAGTGCGGGAGTCACTCCTAATGTGCGAAAGAATCCGGCGTTCACCGTCGCGCCTGCCAGGTGTTGCGCTTCGCGAGTCCCAGTCAGCGTGAGTTGTTCATCGTTAAATGCGCCGAGTCCGGAAAGCGTGTGGCTGTCTTGCCGCCAGTTCGCAAACTCCGGCGGCAACACCACGCCCATAGGCATACGCGCCGAAATCTGGTTGATCGATACAAGCTGCGCAGGCTCGCGATACGGCAGCGGCCGCAGCAGAATCGACCGCACGACACTGAACATCAGCGTATTCGCCCCAATCCCCAGAGCTAGCGACAATATGCCGATAGACGTGAACACTGGGTTCGCGCGTAGCGCCCGCATCGAATACTTCAGGTCCTGCATCGCCCTGTCCCAAAACGCCGTTCGCCTCTGGTCGCGGCACTGTTCCGCCGCCTGCGAGACACCGCCCATCGCCCGCCGCGCCGCAAAAGCCGCGTCCTCCGCGCTCAACCCTTGCGCGCGAAATTCGGCGCTCAGTTCATCGAAATGTAGCTGTAGTTCTTTTTCCAGTTCTCGCTCCACCGTTCGCTTGCGAAATACCGAGCGCATTCGAAGAACGAAGATTGAAAGATAGCGGCTCACGAACTTACTCCTTTCACGAATACCGGAGGACCAGGCCGATGGCGTGCGAAAGGCGTTCCCATTGAGCCAGTTCCTTCTGCAATTGCTGCTTCCCCGCGCGAGTGAGCGAATAGAACTTGGCGTCGCGGCCAGTCTCGTTCGGCCGCCATTCCGATCGAATCCAACCCTGTTGCTCCAGCCTGTGCAGCGCCGGATACAGCGACCCCTGCGACACCTGCAGCACCTCTTCGCTGATCTGCCCGATGCGTTTCGCAATAGCCCAGCCATGCCGCGGCTCCTGTGAAATCGTCCTCAGGATCAGCAGATCCAAAGTGCCCTGGATCATATCGGTTGGTTTGCTCACCGCGTACCTCGGTTATCTACAATGGTACCTCGGTTATCTACAACGAAGCCCTAATGTAGATGGCGCAGCCTTATTCTTCCCGTAACGCAGTTGAAGGATCAACCCTGGTTGCGCGGTAAGCTGGCATGCAGCTTGCTACCAAGGAAACAGCCGTCCACAACAACGCAGCACTGGCGTATGTGGTGGTGTCCGTTGGGCTCAATCCGTAGAGGAAACCGCGCAATAGATTGGTGGAGGCAAGCGACAGTAATAGACCTACTCCCACGCCTGCCAAAGTGATTGTCAGAGCATCGCCGGTCACGAGTTGAAGCACATCGCGCCTTTGTGCCCCGAGCG
>JAVKSW010000144.1:3680-6623 GCA_039583505.1 Bryobacteraceae bacterium
TCCCACGCCTGCCAAAGTGATTGTCAGAGCATCGCCGGTCACGAGTTGAAGCACATCGCGCCTTTGTGCCCCGAGCGCCATGCGAATTCCGAATTCGCGTGTCCGCCGGTTGGCTGCGAACGCAATCACGCCATATAATCCGACGGACGCGATCAGCAGCGCCAGTGCGCCGAATGCGCCCAGCAGCGAGGCTTCCCAGCGTGTCTGCCAAAGGGACCTGTCCATCTGATCCGACAGAGTATCGATCTCGTAAACCCGCAACCGGCTATCCACACGACGAAGCTCTTTTCGCAGTACGGATGCCAATTCCGCCGGGTTGTATCCGGTCTGAACCACCAACGCGACATATCCTATGAAATGCTGCTCGAATGGATAAAAGACATAGGGCCGTACCGACGTGTCGAGCGAGGCGTACTGCGCGTCTTTTGCGACACCCACAATCTCGGCTGCGCTGCCCTCTCCTTTGTCACATCCATCGCCCACGCGGAGGCGTTTACCGATTGGGTTCTGTCCGGGCCAGTACTGGCGTGCAAGCCTTTCGTTCACAATCACCACCGGAGGTGCCGAGGAATTATCCCTGTGCGTGAACTCACGGCCACGGAGCAGTGGGATACCAAACGTAGAAAAGTAATCCGGGCCGATGATGTTTGCGCCCGAAGTCATCGATTGCGAACGAGCACTCGCCTTGTCCGGCACGACGCACTCGGACATAGTGAGCATAGGCGACGTATAGGAGAGAGTTGCGTTCCGAATGCCGGGCAGACTGCGAGCGTGATCGACGACGCGGCGGTAAAGGGCCACACCGCTGACCTGATTGAACTCCGGTTTTGCAACATATAATCTCGCCGAGAGTAATCTTCGCGCGTCGAAGCCAGGATCGATTCTGCGGGCCGTCCGGAGGGCTCGCAGGAAAAGCCCGGCCATGATCAAGAGAACCAGCGAAAACGTCACTTGCGCCACCACGCTGACGTTCCGCAGCGTAAACCTGCGATTCCGCGAAAACATCTCGCTCCCTTTGAGCGCCGGAATTAAATCCGGTCTGGACGCCTGCAGGGCTGGGACTAACCCGAAGAGGAGCGTAGTTAGAACAGAAGCGATCAATACGAACCCGAGTACCCGCCCATCGAGCGACAGCGTCGCCCCCACCGCGATAGGCGACGGAGCCGACGCGAGCCCTCGTTCGAGGATTCGGTTCGTCCACTGCGCCGCCGCTAATCCTGCCGCCGCACCCATCAAACTGAGAAGTAGGCTCTCGATTAACATCTGGCGGCAAATTCTTCCTCGGCTGGCTCCGAGAGCTAGCCGAATGGACACTTCGCGCCGTCGTGACACGCCACGACCGAGCAGCAGGTTGGCGACATTCGCGCAACTGATGAGCAGCACCAGTCCAACTACCGCCGACAAGAGCGTCAATAGCGGCACAATCAAGTGCCGATAGCCGGGATCGGATGTTCCGCGAGCGCGTTCCACCCGCAGAGCCGTCTCGCGCGCTTTCGGGCGTGGATAATCCCGGCGTAACTGCACGTCCACTGCGTTCAATTCGGCCTGCGCCTGTGATGCTGTGACACCCGGCCTGAGCCTCCCGAACATGAGAACCCGGCCGCCGAAACGGTCCTTCACCACGCGAGCGGCGAAGTTATTATGCTGAGCGTACCGAACAAGCGGTACCCACACTTCTGTCAACACCGGCAAAGCCACGCCTTGGAAATCCTTCGGAGCAACGCCGATGACGGTGTACCATTGCGATTCCAGACGCACTTGCTTGCCGATGACCTGTGGTTGGCCGCCAAAACGGCTTTGCCATGTCCGGTAACTGATCACCGCCGGGAAATCGCCCGTGTGCTCGTCTTTGGCGGCGAACCATCGCCCAAGAACTGGCTTGACTTCCAGTACCGTTGGATAGTTGTAGGAGACGGCCTCGGCCAGAATGACCTCACTGCTGTCGCCCACATCGAGCGCACTTTCCGTAGTTATATCGGCGGCCAAGCCCGAGAACGCGTTGGCCCGTTGCTGGAAGTCCAGGAAATCTGGATAAGAACATGGACGGCCATCGCCGCGATAGATTCCGAAAATCCCGCTGCTGTTTGGCACCGCCAACGGCCGAAGCATCAGTGCATTGAGCAAGCTAAAAATCGACGTGTTCACGCCGATGCCGAGCGCCAGAGTCAGAACTGCGACAGCGGCGAACCCGGGGTTCGACCACAATTGACGCAGTCCGTACTTCAGCTCTTGACTAATCGTCTCCGCGGAAATCCGGATCGCAAGCATAGCCTTCCTCAATGTGAGCCGACACTTTCTTCCTGTTCTGACACCAGCCCCGCCACGATTGTTCCTGCCCGCGATCTGCTGGCGGTGCTGTCCGCGCGAACGCGCAGAACAGGCTTTCTCGCGAGCACTTAGCGAATCTGCAGTGAAACGATCTCTGCAGGATTCATTTCGAGCTGTTGATAACCGACCGCTTCGAGCGCGGGCGCGTATCTCTGTATAAGCCGGGAGATTGCCAGATCTGTTGTAAAAGCCCCATATCTTCAACAAGGGCCCCGGGGAATGGCGCCGAGTCGGCGGAAATTAAGCCCAGAGCGGAGCAGGTCGACGACGGTTCAACCAAGCGGAGTTTACGCCACGATTCGCGGAGCAGTCAAAGACCACCTCGTGGTCTGCCGAAAACGTCCCCAAAAGGCGAAGCAATCGCCGCGCCTGCTCGCCGATTGGGAATCGCTTCTGAGGTGCAAGCACGATGCCTCCGTGCACCTCTTCCCTTTCCACAAACGTTTGATGGAGTCGGACGTAGTCGGCGATATTGAAGCTATACAACACTCGACTATTCGCTGTTGCCCAGCGAAGATGCGCTTCATCGCTCTTATTGATCATTTTGGCTTGGGTCGCCGTGACAACGTCTACGTGGCGCGCCCGCAGTGCAATGAGGAGGCCATGCCCCAGTGC
>JAVKSW010000145.1:0-6603 GCA_039583505.1 Bryobacteraceae bacterium
GCCGTAGAGCGACGTTTGGATCGGAAACGGGCAATTTTCAGGTGTAGGGAAAAGTTCGGGCTCTCCGTAGACCGATCCGGTGGAGGCGAAGGCGATTCGCTTTGCTTCAGTGGCACGCATCGCTTCGAGAACTCCTACGGTAGCGACCGTGTTCTGATGAAGATCTTTCGTCGGGTGCGTCGTACCAAAGCGCACATCCGCGTTTGCAGCCAGATGAAAAACGAAATCGCTGCCTTTCATCACGTCCATCAATCGCCGGGAATCGAGCACATCGCCTTCGATAAATTCGAATCGCGGGCTCGACGAAGCATTCTGAAGAAACGCCCTTCGGCCAGTAGACAAATTGTCGTAGCCTGTTACCTTATGCCCAGCCGCCAGTAGGCGGTCCGCAAGGTTACTTCCTACAAAACCGGCACAACCGGTTATGAAACATCGCAAATTTCGTCCTCGAGAAGCGTGAAAACGCCGCAGTTCGATAATATTGAAGTACATGGCTGTTCATCAAACGCCGAAGCGTTTTTCCCTGGTGTTGATCAAGCCATCGCACTATGACGATGACGGCTATGTAATCCAGTGGCTCCGTTCCGCTATCCCGTCGAATACTCTGGCCGTGCTCAATGGGTTGGCACTCGACTGCAAGCAACGGCGTGTGCTTGGCGACGACGTCGAGATTTGCGTCACGGCATTCGATGAAACAAATACGCGCATCCGGCCGGAGCGTGTCGTCCGGCAGATCGGCAGCGATGGCGGTCTCGTGGCGCTGGTTGGCGTACAGTCCAATCAATATCCGCGCGCCATGGATTTCGCTCGCAAACTACGCGCGGCCGGTGTCCAGGTTTGCATCGGCGGCTTTCACGTCTCCGGTTGCTTGGCGATGTTGCCCCAGATTCCGGCCGAGCTCCAGGAGGCCATGGATCTCGGCATCTCGTTGTTTGCTGGTGAGGCAGAGGGCCGCTTCGAGGAAGTCCTGCGGGATGCGTTCCAGGGCACGCTCAAGCCGCTTTACAATTACATGGCCGATCTTCCGTCGTTGACCGGCGTGCCGATGCCGATTCTTCCTTCCACGCGCGTAAAACGCACCGCCGGCAAGCTCACTAGCTTCGATGCCGGCCGCGGCTGCCCGTTCCAATGCTCCTTCTGCACCATCATCAATGTGCAGGGAAGAAAGTCGCGGCGACGCTCAGCCGATGAGGTGGAGCAAATCGTCCGCAGCAACTTGGCGCAGGGAATCAATCGCTTTTTCATCACCGACGATAACTTCGCGCGGAACAAAGATTGGGAGAGCATATTCGATCGCCTGATCCAGATGCGTGAGGAAGAGAAGCTGAATATCAAGTTCGTGATTCAAGTGGACACCATGTGCCATCGTCTCCCGAACTTTATTCGAAAGGCCGGTCGTGCCGGCGTCGCCCGCGTTTTTATCGGGCTTGAAACGATCAACGCCGACAGTTTGGTCGCCGCCCGGAAAAAGCAAAACAAAGTTGCCGAATACCGCAAGATGCTCCTCGAGTGGAAGCGGGAGGGTGTAACGATCTTTGCAGGCTATATTGTTGGATTCCCTACCGACACGCCTGAATCGGTCATTCGCGACATCAAGATCATTCAACGCGAGCTGCCGATCGATCTGTTGGAGCCGCATTGCCTCACACCGCTGCCCGGTTCCGAGGATCACCAGCGCCTGCACAAGGCGGGCGTTTACTTGGACCCGGATTTAAACAAATACGATCTGGAGCATGTGACGACCACTCACCCGAGCATGTCCACGGTGCAATGGGAGCAGCTTTATAAGAATGCGTGGGAGACGTACTACTCGCCTGAGCATCTGGAGACCGTAATGCGCCGCGCGGAAGCGACCAGGAGCAACGCGGGCAACATGCTGTTGCTGCTGGTCTGGTTTTACGTATGCGTCAAACTCGAGAGAGTCGATCCGTTGCAAGGTGGCTATTTACGTCGTAAATATCGCAAAGACCGCCGCCCAACGCTGCCGGTCGAGAGTCCGCTTGCTTTTTATCCGCGCTACATCGCCAACCTCGCGTATAAACACGTCAAGCTGGCGCAGCTGATTTTGCGCTACGGCCTTTTCCGGCAGCGGCTGAAACGAGATCCCAGTGCACGGGACTACACAGATGTGGCTCTAACGCCGGTCCGGGAACACGAATTGGACCCTCTGGATATCGCTCCGGTCAGGGTTCCGGTTGCCGTGGGTGGAACCCGCAGATCCTCGACGACGCTGGTGACCATTCCGACCGACCACGCGCGCTCCCACTGATGCTGGTCCTAGCCCCGGACAAATACACGTGATCACGATCACGGCATCAGTTTCGGATATCGCTCGCAAGATTGCCCGAGGTGAGCGCATAGACACGGAGGAGGCGCGGTGGCTATGGCAGCATGCTAACGACGCCGAGATGCGAACCCTCGCATCAAGCGTGCGCGCCCGCTTCCACCAGCGTGGCGACTGCACGTACATGGTGATGCGCATCATCAACTACACCAATATCTGCGTGGCCCAATGCGATTACTGCGCATTTTATCGTCTGCCCGGCCATCCCGAAGGATATGTGCTGAATCGAAAGGAGGTTTTCGCAAAACTGGATCAACTGCTCCATCTCGGAGGTGATCTTGCGGCCTTCAACGGCGGCTTCAATCCACATCTGCCCCTCAGTTACTACTGCGATCTGTTTGCCGCCATTCGTGAGCGGTACGGAAATACCATCGAATTTTATGCGCTCACGGTAGCTGAGTTCATGTATCTGGCCGAGCACGCGAAACTTGACTACCTCGAAGCCGCCGGGCGATTGAAACAAGCTGGCGTTCGCTGGATCACCGGGGGCGGATCTGAGATTCTCACCGAAAGTTTTCGCTCCCGGCATAGCAAGTTCAAGTACACGGTACTCCAGTACTTCGAAGCCCAGCGCGCCATCCTTGAAGCGGGCCTGAATACAACGGCTACGATGGTGATCGGCTTCGACGAAACTCTCGATGAGCGTCTAGAGCACTTAGAGCGCACGCGTCGTTTTCAAGATGAGACGGGCGGGTTACCCAGTTTTCTATGCTGGACATACAAACCGTTTTTCACTCAGCTCGGCGGTATCGAGATCACCGCAGACGAGTATCTGCGCCACTTGGCTCTTTGCCGGATTTATCTCGACAACATTCCCCGTATTCGCACCTCCGTGCTTACTCAGAACGAACGTGCTCTCGAAGGTCTGGAGTACGGCGCGGACGATTTCGATCTGCCTATCGAGGACGAGGTCACGCAAAAAGCCGGTGCGATCGTTAGCCTCGAATTCGACAGGATTCTTGCTGTCGCAAAGCGACTCGGCTTCGAACCGCGATACCGCCACGTTGCGCCCGGGTCCCCGAAACCATCTGAAAAGGACTAAAACTCTAGCGCATGTCTAGTACGAACGCTCAGTTTGAACACGTCAGTGACACGGCTCTCCTGGTCGCTGCATCGCGAGCTATGGAAACGGAGCGGTCGGACGGTCTGGTGCGCGACCCGTTCGCAGCCAAGCTCGCTGGGGAGAAAGGCATGGCTCTGGCGCGGAGCATGTCCGCCGGTGTCGAATGGATGAGCTTCGGAATCGGGCTGCGTTCGCGCTTTATCGACGAGCTGCTGATGCACGCTCTCGCCCAGGGTACCGTCAGCACGGTTCTGAACTTGGGCGCCGGTCTCGATACAAGGCCATGGCGGCTCGATTTGCCGCGCGATCTGCGTTGGATTGAAGTAGATTTTCCCGCCATGCTCGATTACAAGGCCGGCGCGCTCTCGGGCGAAGTGCCGCGCTGTCGGCTCGAAAGAGCGAGCGCGGATCTGAGTGAACACGCGGACCGCCGCCGGGTGATCGAGTTAGCCGCAGCCGGGAGTACCGGGACTCTGATGCTTACCGAAGGCCTCCTGATGTACCTCGCCGCCACCACGGTTCAAGCTCTCGCAACGGACACCCTCGCGACTTCCGCGTTCCGGTTCTGGCTGCTCGATGTGACGTCGCCGTTTTTGCAACGCATCGCGCATGGTGCCGGGTTCGATCGCATCGGCAGCTTGCGCGCGGAGACGCACTTGGAAGGCGGAGCGATTTTGAAAGTCGTAAACGAAAACGGCTGGACTCCTGCTCAACACCGCAGCTCAATACGAGATAGCTGGCCAATCGCGGAGCATCGCATTCTTGCCCTTGTCAAATCTATGGCGGAACGGAACCAGGCGCCTCCTTCTCCTCCGCCTGACGACGACCCGAGCGGCGTTTGGTTATACGAACCGAAGCGCTAAGGTTCATCTGCCCCAGTGCGATGCTTCGATACGATGAACGTGGTGCGATCACTTCGGTTGGCAGTCTTCGTTTCGCTCGCTTGCTGTATTTTCGGAGCCAATAAGCGGGACTGGCCAGCCCTTCGCAAGCAAATTGAAACGACACTGCACATCCCACAACCGCTTCCCCGTCTGGAGCCCACGTCCTATGGACAGTTTTCGCCCGCAACAGGCGTTGCCGCCGATCGGGTTTCCTACGCAACTGACTACTCGCTTCGGGTCCCGGCCATTGTGTATCACGCGGCCGGCGCTACAATCACCAAGCACCCCGCGCTAATCGTTGTGAATGGGCACGGAGGCGACAAGTCGTCCTGGTATGCGTATTGGGCCGGCATTCTCTACGCGCGGGCCGGCGCAGTCGTTCTCACATACGACCCGATAGGCGAGTACGAGCGCAATGCGGAACGTCGGTCCGGCACAGGCCAACACGACGAGTTCATAGCTCCGGACGATATGGCGCGGCGGATGGCAGGCCTGATGATTACCGACATCATGCAGGCGGCCAGTTACCTTGCAAAGCGGCCGGACGTTGACCCGAAACGCATTGCGGTGCTGGGCTTCTCAATGGGTTCTTTCATCAGCTCCATTGCCTGCGCCGTGGATACGCAAGTCCACGCGTGCGTGCTCGTCGGCGGCGGCGATCTTGACGGCCCTGGCGGTTATTGGGATACCAGCGGCAAAAAAATGTGCCAGGCCATTCCCTATCAATCCTTGAGCAATCTTGGCGATCGCGGTGCCATCATCTACGCCTTGAACGCAAAACGCGGACCTACGCTCGTGTGGAATGGTTCGGCCGACCGCGTCGTCGACATTCCTGGTCATGCTCAGCAGTTTTTCGAAGACCTGCGAAAGCGTACAGTCGCTGAGCTCGGCAGTTCGAAAGATATATTCGATTTCGGTTTTACGCCGGAAGGAGGCCACCGCCCGTATTTTCTGACTAGGCCAGTGGCACTGTGGCTGCAAGACAAGCTAAAGTTTCCAAACTGGAGTAGGAAAGACGTCGAATCGATGCCGGAAACGCGCGCTCTCGATTGGGCGGCGAAAAATAATCTGAAGCCCTCCAATGCGCACGATGCAGGCGGGACAATGGCCCTCGGCAGTGACATTCCGGCTGTCCCTCGCGATCAACTGCACGCGATTCCGGAGGCCGTCTGGGACTCGCAACGCGAAAACTATATCTATGAAACCTGGGTCGATCGCGCGAAAGCCGCTGTCGCCTCTGGTGCGCCGTAAACCTATGCCGGCTGCCGCTCAGCCGCATGCTACCCTTTAGCTTCAATTCGCGCCTATGCCTGATCGGAAGCTCCAAATAGTGCCTCTCGGAGGCCTCGGCGAGTTCGGGATGAACTCCATGGCGCTACGCTACGGCGACGACATCATTGTCATCGACGCGGGCATGATGTTTCCGGATTCGGAGCTTCTCGGCGTCGACATTGTCACGCCTGATTTCACGTTTCTAGAGCAGCATTCCGCCATGCTGCGCGGGCTCGTCCTGACTCACGGACACGAGGACCATATCGGTGGCGTGCCGTTCTTGCTTTCGCAATTGAACATCCCGGTTTTCGGAACGGAATTTACGCTCGCCCTGGTCGAGCGCCGTCTCGAAGAGCACGAACTGCTCGAACAAGCCAATCTGAACGTTGTCAAGGCCGGAGATCGAATCACCCTCGGCCCGTTCGAGATCGAGTTCATCCGCGTTACTCATTCCATTGTCAGCGCCGTCGCGCTCGCCATCACAACACCGCTCGGAGTCATCATTCATACCGGCGACTTCAAAGTCGACCCGACACCCACCGATAACGAACTCTTCGACCTGCACACGCTCGCGGATTACGGCAAGCGCGGCGTGCTTCTGCTGCTTTCCGATTCCACGAATGTCGATCGCCCCGGCTACACCGAAAGTGAGCGTGCGGTTCGTCCTCGTCTTGAGGAGCTCTTTACGAGGTCCTCGCGGCGACTCATCATTTCCTGCTTCAGCAGCTCTCTGCATCGTCTGCAGCAGATTCTCGACCTCGGCGACGAGTGCGGCCGCAAAGTAGCTTTTCTCGGCCGCAGCATGCTAAATGTCACCGAGATTGCTCACGGTCTAGGATTACTCTCGATCCCCGACTCTATTCTGGTCAGGCCGCAAGACATCATGCAGAGTGCTCCCGATAAAATTGCGATCGTCGTTTCGGGCACCCAAGGCGAGCCTATGTCCGCTCTATCGCGCGTGGCGGTCGACAATCACAAGCACCTGTATCTGCAACCGGGAGACACGGTTGTTCTAAGCTCGCGCATCATTCCTGGCAACG
>JAVKSW010000146.1:0-6536 GCA_039583505.1 Bryobacteraceae bacterium
GATCTGCGCGGCGAAACGACCACGGTGTACCGGGACGTGCAAGTGGTGCTTCGGCCGCCCAGCATCGTCGCCGACGGGCGGCAGCACTACGTCAATCAGGGAGGGGCGGAGCTCGTCACGCTGGATATGGGCGGGAACTGGACCGATGCCGGTGTGCGCGTCGCCAACTACTCAGCGGGAACCTTCCCCATGCCCGGCCAACCCGACAGCAGCAACCATCGGTTCTCTTTATTTCCCTATCCATGGGATGTCTCGCCCTCAACCATGCCGGTTGCATTTGCCCGCAACGGTGCGGGTACCGAGGTCACGGCCACCTTTTGGGTGAAGGTTTTCCCGAAGAAATTCCACCAGGCGAATATTGTGCTGACCGACGACAAGATGCTGAAGGTGGACAACGATCTCGACCCGAACGGCACCGGCAGCGCGCTTGACCGTTTCATAAGACTCAACCGCGAGATGCGTCGGGCGAATGCGCAGCAGATCTACAATCTCCGCACCAACACGGAGAAACGCATTCTCTGGTCCGGCCCCTTCATTCCCGTCAAAGGCACGCGTGAATCCTTCTTCGCCGATAAGCGCAGCTATATTTATAACGGCAAAAAAGTCGACGAGCAAGTGCATCTCGGCTATGACCTCGCCCAGACCCAGCACACACCGGTGAAAGCTGCCAATTCAGGCAAAGTGATCTACGCCGACCGGCTGGGCCTGTATGGAAACTGCGTCATTATCGACCATGGCTACTCGCTCCAGACCCTTTACGGCCACATGAGCAGTATCCAAGTTAAGGTCGGGGACATGGTCCGGAAAGAGCAGCAGATCGGGCTGAGCGGGCAGACCGGGATGGCATTCGGCGATCATGTGCACTTCAGCATGATGATCGCCGGATACCAAGTCGATCCCAAGGAATGGTGGGACGAGCATTGGATTCACGACCGCATCCTGAGCAAGATCGGTCCGCCGGAAAGCGGCCGGCAACTAACTGCGTCTGTCCCCACGCATAAGCGGAAGACGGCGCGCCGGCGTTAAAGAAGCCTTGGTTTATTTCTTTCCTTCGGGTTCGCCTTCGCCGCCGCTCTCACGGACCTGCTTTAGGCGCTCTTCCCGGCGCGCGGCACGTTCGGCCGCTCGTTTCACCAGCTCTGAACCGACCAGTTCGAGTTTTGCGGTTTCTGCGCCATCGCCCTTGCGCCACCCCAGCTTCACGATTCGCGTGTAGCCGCCGCTGCGCTGGTTGAATCGTGGCCCCAGCTTGTCGAACAGCTTCTCGACCGTCTCGCGCTTCATCAGAAATGCCGAGGCCTGACGCCGCGTATGCAAGGTATCTTCTTTGGCCAGCGTGATGAGTTTGTCCACCAGCGGCTTGGCCGCTTTCGCCTTGGGAACTGTGGTCGTGATTCGCTCTTCGTCGATCACATTGGTGACCAGGCCCCGTAACAAGGCTCGCCGCGCGCTAATGTCGCGCTTGAGCTTAACTCCGGCCTTGCGATGCCGCATCGTTATTCCTCGAGTCCGGCGTAGTTGTCGTTGCCGAAGTCAGACCCGGACGCGGGTGGCGCACCGCCGATCAGACGTCCTTGCGAATCGAACTTCATGCCGAACGACAGACCGAGTCCGGAGAGGATCTCCTTGATCTCGTTCAGTGACTTGCGTCCGAAATTCTTCGTGCGCAGCATCTCGGATTCGCTCTTTTGCACCAGATCGCCGATCGTTTGGATGTTCGCGTTCTTCAGGCAATTGTAGGAGCGAACGCTGAGCTCCAGCTCTTCCACTGAGCGGTTCAGCACCTCGTTCATCTGGCTCGCAGCGCGCTCGGCCGGCTCCTCGGTGACCTCTGGCGTCTCTTCGAAGTTGATAAAAATCGTCATGTGATCTTTGAGCAGCTTCGAGGCCTGGCCGATTGCATCCTGCGGTGAGATGGCGCCGTTCGTCCACACCTCAATCGTCAGCTTGTCGTAATCGGTGTTCTGGCCCAGACGGGCCGCCTCTACCGTGTAGTTGACTTTGCGCACGGGGGAGTGAACCGAATCGATCGGGATGTAACCAATGGGCAGATCCTCATCGTAATTGCGGTCCGCCGAGACATAGCCGCGCCCGCTCTTGATGCGCATTTCGATGCTGAGCTTTCCACCTTCGCCGATGGTCGCGATGTGCAGATTTCGATCGAGCACTTCGACATCGTTGTCCGTCTCAATCTGGCTGCTCATCACCTCGCCCGGCGCCTCGACGTGCAGACGCGCGATGCGCGTCCCTTCACCGCTCATCTTGAACGGAACCTGCTTCAGGTTCAGGATGATGTCGGTCGCATCTTCGACAACGCCAGGGATCGGGCTGAACTCGTGCGAAACGCCGTCGATGCGGACGCCGGTGATCGCGGCGCCTTCAATCGAACTCAGCAGCACTCGGCGCAGGCCCGTGCCGATCGTAGATCCGAATCCACGCTCGAACGGCTGTGCGCCAAATTGACCGAAACGCTCCGTCAGCGTCTCCGTATTAGCAACTAAACGCTTGGGCTTTTGAAATCCTTTAAACATACTCTGTTCTCTTCACCTGTTTCCGTCGACTATTTCGAATAAAGCTCTACGATGAGCTGTTCGTTCAACTGAATCTGCACCAATTCTTCGCGCTTGGGGTACTGCAAAATACGCCCTCGGAGCGCATCACGATCTACTTCCAACCAGGACGGGCTCGGCGTATGAGCGGTCGCGTCCCGCGCCGAAAGGATGGTCGCATTCTCGCGGCTGCTCTCACGAACTTCGACCTGATCACCGGGCTTCACGGTATAGGACGGGATGTTTACCTTGCGGCCATTTACACTAATGTGACCGTGACGGACAAGCTGGCGAGCCTGCGCCCGGCTGGTACCGAGCCCCATCCGGTATAGAACGTTGTCCAGCCGGCGTTCCAGCATCGAGAGCATTTGCTCACCGGTAATACCCTTTTGATTCACGGCCTTCTCGTAAAGGTTCCGGAATTGGCCTTCCAGGATGCGGTAGTAACGCCGCGCCTTCTGCTTCTCGCGGAGCTGCAAGCCGTAGCCCACCACCTTGGCTTTCTTATCTTTGCCGTGCTGGCCGGGAGCAAAATTGCGCTTTTCAATCGCGCACTTCTCGGTGTGGCAGCGCTCGCCCTTCAAAAACAACTTCATGCCCTCCCGCCGGCAAAGCCGGCACACAGGACCGCTATATCGTGCCAATCAATAACCTCCACATACGCGCGATCTCATCGCAATCTCAGACGCGCCTCTTCTTGGGCGGACGGCAGCCGTTATGCGGAATCGGCGTCACATCTTTGATCGCCCGCACTTCAATCCCCGCCGTTGCCAAAGCGCGGACTGCCGATTCCCGGCCCGACCCCGGACCGGCCACGCGCACTTCCACGGTGCGCAAACCCGCTTCTTTCGCCTTGTTCGCGGCCGTCAAGGAAGCCTGCTGCGCCGCGAACGGAGTGCCTTTTCGCGATCCCCGGAATCCGAGCGACCCTGAACTGGACCAGGCCAGCACGTTCCCCAGCGGATCCGTAAACGTAACGATGGTGTTGTTGAACGATGCCTGGATGTGCACCGTCCCATACGGAACGTTCTTCTTTTCCTTTTTCTTGAAGCTCTTCTTCTTAGTGCTCTTTGCGGGTGCCTTTGCCATTGACAATCTCTCCGTTAGGTCTTGCCGGTCGCCTTCTTCTTATTCGCGATGGTGCCCTTGCGCGGACCTTTGCGCGTTCGAGCGTTGGTGTGACTGCGCTGCCCGCGAACCGGCAAGCCGCGGCGGTGCCGTAACCCGCGATACGAACCCATTTCCATCAGGCGCTTGATGTTCATCGAGACTTCCTTGCGCAGGTCGCCTTCGATCGCGCCTTCACCCTCGATCAGGTTGCGCAGATGGTTCACTTCCTCTTCCGAAAGATCTCCCACCTTCTTGTCCGGATCCACCGCGGCACGGTGGAGAAGCGACAGCGCGCGAGTCCGCCCGATGCCGTAGATGTAGGTCAGCCCGATGGCCGCCCGCTTTCTTGCCGGTAAGTCAACGCCTGCTATACGCGCCATAACCTGACCTCCTTAACCCTGCCGCTGTTTGTGCTTCGGATTTGTGCAAATCACCCGTACCACGCCATGGCGATGAATCACCTTGCACTTATCACACAGTTTCTTTACAGATGCCCGCACCTTCATGGCTTACCCCTTATTCAAGAGCTCTAAAACTCGTCCTCGCGTCCGGTCCTGAACCGAAAATGCGACTCGCACCCGGTCACCGATCCGCAGACGCACAAAATTCGCGCGTTGCGCGCTCGGAAGATGAGCGACTAATTGATGCTCCCCTTCCAGTCTGACACGGATCAGCGCGCTCGGCAGCAGCTCTACCACAATTCCCTCGGCACTTCGTTCATCCTGGCCTTCCAAATCACGGCCTCGACAACACCCACGGCCCGTTATCGGTAACCGCGACCATGTGCTCGAAATGGGCCGAGAAAGACCCATCCTTTGAAACCGCCGTCCACTTGTCCGGCAAAACTTTACTGTCCGCCTTGCCGGCATTCACCATCGGCTCGATCGCCAGGACCATCCCCGGTTTCAGCCGCGGATTCTCTCCTCGCCGATCGATATAATTCGGCACTTGCGGCTCCTCATGCAGCGAGGTTCCAATCCCATGCCCAACAAAATCGCGCACCACGGAGAACCCATTAGAAACCACGTGTTGCTCCACGGTTCCGCAAACATCAAAAAGGCGATTTCCTGCGCGTACCCGATCAATCGCCAGCTCTAAACTCTCCTCAGTAACTTTCAGCAGCCGCTTCACCGAACCGTTCACTTCGCCCACCGCTACCGTAATCGCCGAATCGCCGTAATATCCATTGAGCAGAACACCGGTATCGATCGATAGGATGTCGCCCGCCTTCAGCTTCCGTTTCGCCGAAGGCATCCCATGGATGATTTCCTCGTTCACGGACGTACACAGCACAAACGGGTATTTGGTACCCGAAGCCTGCGTATAGTAGCCTTTGAACGCCGGTTTGGCTCCCGCTTCGGAGATCATCCGCTCGGCAGCCGCTTCCAGATCCTGCGTCGTCGCGCCCTCGACTACCATATTCTTGAGGTCCTGCAGAATGCGATAAACCAGTAATCCGCTGCGGCGCAGCTTTTCGAGTTCTACCTGACTTCTACGCACTATCACGACGTAACACTCGCGTTCGGAGCGCTCACTCCGTTGCCGGCCGCGGCACGCTCGATCAATCCGGAAGCCGTCAGCTCACTGCAAATCTGCTGTGAAATCTGGGCAGGCGGCCGTCCGGCAGCATCTATTTCAAACATCGGAACACCCGCCTTGCGGAAATACTCCAGCAGCGGACGTGTTTGCGACTCATACTCCTGAAGCCGCGCCCGGATCACCGGCTCGCGATCGTCCTCGCGCGTCACCAACGTTGCTCCATCCAGGTCACAAATGCCCGCAACCTTAGGCGGATTCGTTTTCAGACTGTAAAGGGTTCCACAAACGGGACACTGCCGGCGGCCACTGAGGCGAGCTACGATTCTTTCGTAGGCAACCACTAAGTGTATCACACCGGGCCTAAATCCAAACCGTTCCATGAACTTCAGCAAAACACCCGCCTGGTTCAGCGTCCGCGGATAGCCATCCAGGATAATGCCCGATTTGCAATCGGCCTGCTGCAGCCGCTCTTCCACTAGCTGATTCACCAACTCGTCGGACACCAGTTTGCCCGACTTGATCAGGCGCTTCGTTTCCCGCCCGATCCCATCGCCTGCTTCGATGTGCGTTCGCAGCATGTCGCCGGTCGAAATGTGGGGCCCCGCGACACACTGCCGCAATAATTTTGCCTGCGTGCCCTTGCCGGAACCAGGCGGTCCAAACAAAACCACCGCCGCGGCTATCGGATTTGCGTTGTGCGAACCCAAGCCATTAACTTGTGCTGCTGCGCCGTCCCCGGATCCGTCCGGAGCGCGGCGTGAAACCTTCGTAGTGGCGCATAATCAACTGCGCCTCGATCTGGTTCACGGTATCCATGGCCACACCAACCACGATCAGCAGCGACGTGCCGCCGAAATAAAAGTTCACGTTCAAACCGTCCAGCAGCCAGCGCGGGAAATGCGCGTCGATAAAATTTCCAATCACCGGCAGACGCTGCAGCTTGATTCCCTGAATCATGATCTGTGGAATCAGCGACAGGATAGCCAGGTACAAGCCGCCGACCACCGTGATCTTCGACAGGATCTTGTCCATGTACTCGGCCGTCGTCTTACCCGGTCGAATGCCGGGAATGAAGCCGCCGTATTTGCGCATGTTATCTGCCGCTTCGTTCGGATTGAAGATGATCGAAACGTAAAAGAAGCAGAAGAAAATGATCAGGATCACGTAGGTCAGATAATACAGCGGCTCGGCGCCACCCAAGGCGCCCAGCATATTGCTCAACCAGGGACTGTTCTTGACCGGCTGAAACTGCATCAGCGTTTGTGGAAAGGCGAGCAGCGAAGACGCAAAGATGATGGGAATGACGCCGCCGGCGTTCACCTTCAGCGGCAGGTGCGT
>JAVKSW010000147.1:0-6524 GCA_039583505.1 Bryobacteraceae bacterium
CCGTATGGCTGCTCTGCTCAGTTATACGTCGCAGTACGGCGATACCGAACAAGCCTCCGATCTGTTTCCTTCGCACGCGGAAGTGCGGGAGCGTCTGGCGGCAATCGCGCGCTTTTACGGCAATCTAATCGGTGTCGAGTACGGAGAGCCGTTCGTCGTGAGAGAGGCTATGCAAGTCCACGACATCGTTAAGATGTCGGTGCGCAGCATCTGAAACGGCCAGTTCTGTGTGTTCGACAACCTTACGGACAGAAAGAAACTTCCCGCTATTCCCGCCAGTCTACCTGTACAATACCTCGCGAAGTCTGAAGTGATCTTCCGTTTATGCATGTCGCCACGAACATTCTGGTCGTCGGGGCCCTGGTATTCGTGGCCCATGCATTTACCGGTCTGTTCAGCCGCACCCGGGTTCCCGATGTTCTGCTTCTCACCCTGATCGGCATTCTTCTTGGCCCGGTCCTCCACCTGGTAACGCCGGAGAACTTTGGCGCTGTAGGACCGGTCTTTGCCACCGTGACGCTGATCATCATTCTCTTTGAAGCCGGGTTAAGTCTCGATCTCGACATCCTTCGCGGCGCCGTCCGGCCTACTTTCACGCTGACCCTGACGAATTTTCTCCTCACGATGTTAGCTGTTGGCATCACCGCTCACTTCCTGCTCGGCCTCGGTATTCCATTGACCTTAATGCTGGGAGCAATTCTCGGGTCCACCTCGCCCGCTGTTATCGTTCCGCTCACGAAAAAGATGCAGATGGAGCAGTCCTCGAAAACGGTCCTCTTTCTTGAATCTGCTGTCAGCGACGTTCTTAGCATCGTCGTCGCAATTGGGTTTATGGACATTTATCGTTTCGGTAGATTGCGGGTGGGTGAAATGCTCGGCCAAATCATCGCTACCCTGGCGCTCGCCGGGGTTGCGGGAGCCGCCGGCGCATTTGGATGGTCCGCTCTACTGCGGCGGATCCGTGGTCTTGAGAATTCAATTTTCACCACGCCTGCGTTCGTGTTCGTGCTGTTTGGCATTGTCGAGTTGCTCGGTTTCAGCGGTTACGTGGCGGCGGCGGTGTTCGGCGCTGTTCTGGGCAACATAGAGGTCTTCCACGGAATTGCATGGATGCGCCGCTATCTACCGGCCGAAGCGATTACCCTCAACGAGACAGAACGGGTGTTTTTAGGGGAAGTCGTGTTCCTGCTGAAGACGTTCTTTTTCGTCTACGTCGGAGTTTCCATCAGGTTCACGGATGCCCGGATGGTATATGTCGCGCTCGCTCTCACGGTGCTGATCTTCGTTATCAGAGTGCTGGCCGCCTGGATCGGTCTCAATCGCAGCACTCCCGTTCATGACGCCTCGCTGGTCGCCATTATGAGCCCCAAAGGACTCGCCGCGGTCGTGCTTGCCTCCATCCCGCTCGAGCGGCATCTACCAAACGGCGACGTTCTTCAATCGGTTACCTACTGCGTGGTGTTCCTGAGTATCGTGTTCACATCCGTTCTCAGCTTCCTGGTCGAGCGAACGCGAGTTGCGAAAGTCTACGCCGTCCTGTTCCGGCGCTTCAGACACCCGGAGTTCGCGCCGCCCGCACAAGCCCCCGTTCTAGACAACTGAGGGGTTCGCCTCGTCACGTAGCAAGAAATGTCAGGCCCAGGTTCAACACGCGCCAGGAACAGAGATCGGCAAAAGAGGATCGCCCTACGTGAATAGCCAACAATGACGCAAACACGTCGGAATGTTTAGAAAGGCTTGCCAGTGCTCGCGCCCGGAACGCGGGATGCCGTTCGAGCGTCAGCATCAGCGCCCCCATCAGGTGAGGCCGACGGCTCAAGGTGCGATGGGCTGTCTGATACAGCTCGAGCTTCCCGTGCCTGCAAGCTCGAGCAAGCGCGAGCGCTTGGTGAAATGCCAGGCACATGCCCTCTCCGGTAATCGCATCGACAGAGCCGGAGGCATCGCCCACCAGCACCACTTCGTCGCGCGACACGCGCCTTAACATTCGTGACGCAGTGATCGCACCCATCGTAGACGAACAGGGCCGGGCCGATGAAAGATGGGCTCGAATTTCGGGAAAATCGTCCAGCGCATCGTCAGGCCGAAGCTTTGCGTCGCGCGACAGCCTCGCAATGCACACCTCGCGATCGCTAACTGGCGTGACATACACCTGCGAGCGCGGCCCCCAGTGCAGCTCCATGTACGGCGACCATGGCGCAATTCCGTAATGGCGTCTGAACCCATACCGCCGCTTGTCGTGTCGGCGACTGTCCAGACCGGCGACACGCCTGATCAGCGAGTTTTGTCCGTCCGCGCCGACAACCAGCCTGGGTTTCAGCAGTTCGCTGCCTACGTTCAGCCCGCTTGGAGTGAAGCGTACACCCTTTACACCCCAATGAAGGGAGACTCCCACTTCCGTGGCGCGGTCAACCAGCAACTTGTGCAGCGCTGTCCTGCGTAGGCCAATAGCCGCGCCATTCGGAAAATCCGCAAACACGGAAGAGCGCTCGTCGGCGAAACGCACTCCTCTGAAAGGAAACCCAGCGTCTACTGGGAGTTTCACTCCCATCGACCGTAGTGCCGCGATGCTGCCCGGCAGGAGACCCTCTCCGCATGCCTTATCGATGGGCGGAATGGCGCAATCCAGCAGCGTCACTGCAAAACCTTCGTTCCGTAGGGCGATTGCGGCCGCTAGCCCCGCCGGGCCGCCGCCGACTACGCACACGTCGCCAGCGCGCAGCTCACTGTCCAGCTTTAACGGGCGACCTGTACGGTTGTGTACTATTCTCCAATCTTAAACGTTCACCCAATTCCTCACGAAAGCTTTTGAAGCTCGTCACGAAACAGATCGTTGTTCGGAAATTGCTTTGCCAGTTCGGCGATCAAATTTCTGGCTTCCTGCTTGTTGTTGCTCCGGAGAGCCGCGATCGCGAGTAGCACCTTCGCATAAGGCTTCAGGTAATGACCTTTATCGGCAACCAGTCGCAGCTTGGCTATTCCCGCTTGCTGATCCGTTTGTGCTCCGGTTATGCGCAGGAACCATCGCACCGGCGCCGGTTTCAAGCTCAGAATATAATTCTCCACTCCGATCGCGAGGTCTGCGTCGTAGTAATTCGGATTTTTCGCGAGCAGCTTGTCGGCGAACGCCTGTGTTTCTTTGGTCTTTTTAACAGCAGCCCAGTATTGCTTGTCGATCAACGCCTCATAATCGGCCTCCAACGCCAAGCGCACGACGGTCGCGAAAAGTGCTCGTTCGTCGTCAGGCGATACCCGCAGCTTCGCTTCCGCCAGCTTCCTGCTGCGTTCCAAATCCGCCCGAAATGCGCGCTTCACATTCGGATCGGGCGACAACTTCTGGCGGTCCAGGAATTCCGAATTCTGAACAAAGAACTCGGAGCGAAGGATCTTTAAACGATCGAATTCAAAGAACAGATATGCCGCGGCGTCCGAAACCGGACCGAAAGAATCGTTGGGGTGGAGGTGTTCCCACTCGTCAAAACACCGGTGCGCATCTTCAAATGCGAGGTTATACATGTCTCGATATCCGTCATCGAGTAAATCATTGTTCGGCACGCTGTCAGGCAAGGCTGCCATCCCGGCAAGCGCAAAAATCGCAAGAAACACCTCTTCATTCGTACCGCAACGCCACAATCGGATCCACGCGCGAAGCGCGCCAAGCGGGTAGATAAGCGGCAATTCCCGCCGCAATCGTAATCACGCACACAGCTACGATACTGGTCAGGGGGTCGAAGGCAGACAATCCAAACAACGCTTTTGCGAACAATTCGGCCGTCAACGTGGACGCGAAGATCCCAAGGATCAAGCCCAGTAACACGAGGCGAAGCGTGTCTTTCAACACCATGCGGATGACGCTCGATCTTTCCGCACCAAGCGCAAAGCGAATGCCGATCTCCGTCGTCCGGCGTGCTGTGATGTACGACATCACGCCATAAAGGCCGATTGCGGCCAGAGTCAGGGCGAGCACACCGAAGAATCCTGATAACGTCGCGATCATTCGCTCCTGGACGAGCGTGTCGTTGACCAACCCATCGGCACTCTCGACGCTCAAAATCGGCAGGTTTGGATTCAGCTCACGGATCTTCCGGCGCACTGCTTCCGCGATGCGGCTCGAAGGCATGCCGGTCCGGATTTCAAAATTCATTGCATCAATCGGATCGGCACTTCGATGCTGTAAGTAAGCTGTGTAAAATCGCCTTGACGCGGGTTTACGTAAATCGCGCTGTTTGGCATCTCGAACCACTCCGACGATCATGACCGCCACTCGATCCTTCCCGTCACCCAAAAAGATATGTTTACCGATCGGACTCGTCTTAGAGAAGTAAAAACGGGCCATGGTCGCGTTGATCACCGCTACCTTCGGCCCGTTCTCGCTATCTTGCGGCCCGATTCCTCGCCCCTGCAGCACCGGCGTACCCACCACCTGGAAATAATCGGGCCCCACGCGATCGGAACTGTTCAGCTTATCCGCGAGTCTCGCCGCCGTATAGCCTTCGACCGCCGCGTCGGTTCCGGAATCCGTGCCGCTGAACAGTCCGTTCTCGGAGACCGTCACCGCCCGCACTCCGGGAATCTGCTTCAAGCGTTCGAGCAGATTCCTTGTGAGCTGGTTGACTTGCGCATCCTCATATCCGCCGCCGCGAGTGTCAAGTTCAACGAGCAGAAGCCCGTTGCGCGCGTACCCGACGTCGAGGTTCTCCAGGTTTCGCAACGTTGTGACAAACAATCCCGCTGCTACCAGCAGCATCAACGAAAATACGACTTGCGAGACGATGAGCAGCTTGCCGAACGCTCGAGTAAATCCGTCCCCTTGGCCGAATTTACTGGCTCTGAGACTCGACACGACGTCGAGCCGCGTCGTGTTCCACGCGGGCGCCAGACCGAACAGCAGTCCTGCCACGATGGAAACAGCCGCCGTGAACAGCAGTATCCTGGCATCCAGGTGTACATCCAATGGCAAGGCACCGGTTGGGGACACAAGCCTGACGAGCAAACGGCTTCCCCAGAACGCAAATAACAGCCCAACAGCTCCGCCCGCCAACGAGAGCATCAGACTCTCCGTCAAGAGTTGCCGAACCAGGCGCATCTGGCCCGCTCCCACGGCCACTCTCAATCCCATTTCTCGCACCCTGCTGACAGCCCGTGCCAGTTGTAAATTGGCGACGTTGCCGCAGCAGATCAGAAGAACCACTCCCACCATTCCCATCAGCGCGATCAGCGGCAAAGAGAATTGTGCGCGCAGGCGCGAGAATCCTCTGGCGCCGGAGACAACATCAACCCTGCTCTTAAGCAATTGTTGAAGCCCTTCCGCGGAGTCAATGGACTTGAAGAGCTCTGTAAAAATTTGCGGCGCTAAAACATTCACGACAGCCGCCGCACGCGCCAGCGACACGTCCGGCTTCCGGCGCCCCATGATCAGCAGCCAGCTAACATCCGGCCTTTTCAGATAATCGCGTCCCGGATTGGCCTGTGCCTGCATCGTGATCGGAAACCAGATATCCGTTGGGGCGCCCACGATATCGCCGAAAAATTCTCGTGGCGTCACTCCAACTACGGTGAATTTGGAGCCGTTCACCAGAAGCTTCTGCCCGATCACACGCGGATTACGTGCAAACTGCCGTTCCCAATATCCATAACTGATCACAACGACCGGCGAAGTCCCGGGAACGCGAACTTCCGCCTCAGTAAAGGTACGGCCGATCAGCGCGGGCACTCCCAAAACGGTGAAGTAGCTGCCCGTCACAAAGCGCCCACGCGGCTTCTGTTCGATGGCGTCGGAGATCGATTGCCCGTTTGCCAGGGCGACGGTCAGTTGCGCCGAACGCCCGGAAGCGTAAAGATCGGTGAAGATTTGGTTCCGTTCCTGGAGTCGCTCGAAAAACGGATACGAGAAAATGTCGGCCCGCCCTGAACCTTGTGATACAGAGTTACACCGGTTCTGGTCCCCGATCATCACAAGCTGATCCGGATTGCGAACCGGCAATGACTTCAGCATTACCGCATCGACGACGCTGAAAATTGCAGTATTCGCTCCAACTCCAAGGGCCATCGACAACACTGCGACCACGGTGAAGATCGGGCTTTTGCGCAGAACGCGCCCGGCATATCGAACATCCTGTCGAAATCTTTCCAGAGACGCCCATCCCCACATGTCTCGTGTAACCTCCTTCACCAGACCCACATTCCCGAATTCGCATCTGATAAAACGGCTCGCCTGATCAACCGGCTCTCCTCGTTCGACACGATCCTGCAGTGCCATTCGCAAATGGCTCTGAATCTCCGCCTCAAGATCTTCCTCTCGAACGCGGCGCCAACGGAGTAGACGTAAAAACCTCGCCTTCACGCCTCATTTGCCTCCGGATTCAACACGCCGGCGATCGCACTCACCACTTGATCCCAGCGGCTACGTTCGGAAATGAGTTGCTTCTTGCCGGCCGGTGTGAGGCGGTAATACTTCGCACGTTGTCCTGCTTCGGTGAGCTTCCACTCTGATCTCACCCATCCCTGCCTCTCTAAACGGTGCA
>JAVKSW010000148.1:0-6518 GCA_039583505.1 Bryobacteraceae bacterium
AAGCAATGGCTCGTTTTAACCAGTTGTTCGCTGAAGTCAGAGGCGTTTGCGGGCCGCCGTATTTCAGAAAAGAGACGAAATCGCGCACCGCCGCGAGACCCAGGCCCGCGATCACCGGATTTTTGGTTTCGTATACGACTTCGTATATGCGTCCCGGTGCAAAGCCGCCGTCGAGCGACACATGCACTGGATCGCTAAATCTCCAGGCGGAGTGTGGAATCAGCGTTCGCGCGCCGAGCACCGTGTCCCGAACGAATAGCTTGTTACCGGGCGCTTCGGGATCCAGCACCGGATAGCCGGTCTGCCCTTTATCCCCTAACGGAATCGTCTGATCGCGCGCCTCGCCCGTCCATTCCGATCGCACCACTCCGGTAATCGTTTTTCCGTGATCCGTCGCGAAAGGCAGGTAAGCTCGCAAGAGATCCGGACGTGGGGGAACGTCGAACTCCCAACCTACCCAGACCAGCGTGAAACCCTGATCAAGCAGGAAACCGTCGCCGAGCGTTTCAGCAGATTCCGGGTTGAGTGGCGTGCGTGCAAAATCGAACTCGTACGCGAGCGCCTTGCCGCCTCGGTTCGAGAGTTCAACAAGCGCTGTCCCGTTTCCATTCGCTGGAGTGCGCGGCCGCAGCATGTAGAGATCGGCCGCGAATTCGACTCGTCCCCGATCGTCTTTCGGCGCGAGGTCAACGTCTCGAATGATGCGATTGGGAGCGAGACCCGGATCGACGGCGAAATGAATCTTTCCGGTCAGGCATTCGTAGGGTCCCGTTTTGCCGAACGGCTTTCCCTGCAGCACGGGTGTTCGACTCGTGATCTCGACAGAAGTGACTGCCGCATCCAGTGGGCACAGCACACCCGCGCACAACAGCGCCGCAGCGGCAAAGCAGGGACGTCGTAGCAAGACTACGCTGGTTGACGCTGCTGTTCGGCAGACAGCCGGCGGGTTAACAGCGCATACGCACCGAATAGCACACCCGAATAGAAGAGATCCGAGAGCAGAGTTCGACCGT
Source organism: Bryobacteraceae bacterium (assembly GCA_039583505.1). GTDB lineage: Bacteria > Acidobacteriota > Terriglobia > Bryobacterales > Bryobacteraceae > Bog-105. Next base: position 1,014 of record JAVKSW010000148.1, read on the forward strand.
AGAATGGCAGCGCGGCGACGTAGCAGGCGACCAGCCCGCTCCAGGTATGCGGATAAAGCGACGACGCGCTCAGCCATGACGGCAAATTCGTTATTAGATAAAATTGCGTGCTCCCCAATACCGCCACTGAGCCGATCCTGCCGGGGCTGGACGTATTGCGAAGAAAGACGCGTCCGAGCACGACACTGATGAGAAAGGACGTGTATACGAAGAGAGTTGTCCATGAATAAGCGGGGTAACCGCCTTCCATCCAGCTCCGAATCGGATCAGTGACGAGCATTATGGCCAAAGGCAAGCAGTATGCCTGCCACCCGCGGAACTTGGCGCCGCCAAACAAAGCGATGCTGCCGACCGGAGCAAAATTCGGGGGGTGGGGGATCAGGCGCACGAGCGCCGCCAAAACAGTCAAGGTGAACGCAATCGGCTGGAACCCGTTCTTTTTCTGATCCATTCTGGGTTCAGTATAGCGGAAAGAGCGCGGGCTACGATTACCAGGCGGAAGGCGGGTCACTGGCCGGGAAGCTGTCTTCCACAGTGACGTCATGGGCTTGATCCACTTGATCTTTCCTGCTTAGCAAGCGTAAGCCGCCGGTCTTGGACCAGAGCACGTAGCCCGCGATCGGCAAAGCGATTCCGAGCACGAAGTAAGCGAATTTTAGCGATCGAGTTTGTGTATCCATCATCTTTGTCTTTCGAACCTTTCTGAAGATGGACGCCGCCACATTCTCGATAGCTACAAATGGTTGGCACGCCGGGTTCTACTTGATCGCTGCGTTCCGAGTATCGCGCAACGTTCCGGCCAGCGATTGGCGAGGTAGACTCTGCAGGAATGGTTTGATTACCCACGTGAGGCTCGGCGGAACATCGCGTGAGAGCGAAAGTGTCCGGCATTCGGCGAGAACACTGCCATTCACTGTCTCGAGGCTCCAGTAGGCGTACATTCGCCACAGATATCCTGCGCCCTCGCCCGGCGGCAGCTTCTTTTCGCGCGCCGTACCCGCATTGTCGACCTCAGAGATGTTCCTCGCGTAAGCTTTGCAAATCCACTTGCCGCTCCCCACCTTCCGATACTGCGCCTGCTGCTCAATGTCGAGTGCGACCGTGAGTAGCGGATTCTTCCATTCGACGCGCCAATAGCCGGTTAGATCGTTCCCGCTTCGTCGAAGCAACCGGGAGCTGAGAATGCTTGGATAAATGCCGCTATGATGATCGAAATCCTGTAAGATCGCCAGCACTTTTTGTATCGGTGTATTCGGGATGAATACCGTCCCAATCCAGTCATGAATTAACCCCTTCGAAATCGTGACAGGATTGTCCGAATTCCCTGGGCGGATAAAAACGTCGCCACCAAGCACGCTCTGACGATCGGAAGGGTTGCCGTCTATCGACAAGAACGGCCGCTGTCCGTGCCAGCGCTCCGCGAGCTGTTGCTCGACGTTACTCGCGTATTGATCGAATTCGGTTACTGTTTGTGGCTGGAGTGTCGTTGTCAGTTGCGCGTAGACAGGCGCGACACTCAACAGAAACAGGAAAGCACTCAGGCTACGCACGCTGGTTTTCGAAGGCTCCATACTCTATCTTCTGAAACCACTTTCAGAGCCTCGAAATCCCACTAGTAGAGAACCAAATGGCTTCTACTGTCTGGCGCGGATACATTACCTTTGGATTGATCTCGGTTCCGGTTCGGCTCTTCCGCGCGGCTCGCGCGGAAAGGGTGGGCTTGCGCCGCCTCTCTCGCGCCGAGCCGGCAGCCTGGCCCGAAGCTTCTGTAAGACCGGGTCCTATACGTGCTCCGGAGCCTCTTTCAAAAGCCGCCGGGCCGAACCGTCGCGCGGAGACGCTGCTCGAAGAGCCTGTACGGACTGTCTTGGCGGACCGTCCGCAACCCATCCTGAAGCCCGTTCAGCAAGCCTCGGTTCGGAAAGGAACGGACCAGGTTCTGCCCGAGCAATCCGTCGTCAAAGGCTACGAATACGAGAAGGACCGGTTCGTGGCTGTCGAACCGGAGGAATTGAAAACTCTTGCGGCGACAACATCTTCGGGGATGGAAATTCAAGAGTTTGTGGAACTCGCCGCCATTGATCCGGTCTATTTCGAAACTTCCTATTACATCGCGCCTGAAGAGGCCGGTGAGAAAGCCTATGCGCTGCTCCACCGGGCCATGCAGACCACCGGGCTAGTCGCGATCGCGCAGTTTGCCATGCACACCCGCGAACACGTGGTCGTTTTGCGTCCCGGAAAAACCGGTCTCCTCGCCCACACAATGTTCTTTGCCTCTGAGGTCAGAGCCGACGAAGAATATCGAGCCGACACGAGCGCCGTGGCTGAAAAGGAGCTTGAGCTGGCGCAGACCTTGATCCGCACACTCGCAGCGCCTTTCGAACCGCAGAAATATCGCGACAGTTATCGCGAGCGGCTGGAGTCGATGATCGCCCGGAAAGTGCAGGGCCAGCCCGTGGCCGCAACCGAGCCGGCGCAGAGACCGGCCGAAGTGGTGGACATCGCGGAGGCTTTGCGCAAGAGCCTGGCGAATTTAAAAAAGCCCGCCACATCGGAGCAACCTCGCAACGCTGAATCAAGCGCTCCGGCACGTTCGAAGAAAGCATCGCGTACTGCGGGACAAAAGTGACGCGCTCTCTCGGGAGATAACTTCCGATCGTCGGAACCAATTAGGCTCAAAATCGCAGTGCCGTGATCGGATCGATTCGCGTCGCGCGACGCGCGGGAATATAGCTGGCCACCAGCGCCACGCATAAGAACAGCAACACGACCGCCACGAACGTCGCGGGATCGGTAGCGCTGACGTGAAATAACAGGCTCTGCATCAGGCGCGTTAAGCCGAAAGCTCCAGCGATGCCAATCGCCGCTCCCGCCACAACCAGGCGGAAGCTTTGCCCCACGAACAGCCGCAGGATGTCGCTCTGCTGCGCGCCCAGTGCGCGCCGGACGCCCAGCTCTTGCGTCCGCTGCGCCACGGAGTACGCAATGATGCCATAGATTCCCATCACAACCAGTAGCAGTGCCATCGTTGCGAAACATCCCAACAAAGTCATCAACAAGCGGCGCTTACCTACCTGCTGGTCCACCAGGTCATCCATCGTTCGAACGGCTGAAATAGATTGGTTTCGATCCAACCTCCGCACCTGTTCGCGCACCACGCCGGTGAAGCCCAGCGGGTTGGCCTCCGTCCGTACGGCGAGCATCGCGAACGCTGGAGCGCTCTGGGCGAAGGAGACGTATACGGTTTCGGGCCAGGCGCTGTTTTCAAGATTTTGATGTACATCCGCCACAATCCCCACGATTTCGGCGGGATTCGGGCTCACTCCGCCAACCCAAAGGTGCTGGCCGACCGGGTCCAGACCGCGCGGATAAGCAGGCCAGAACCGCCGTGCCAGCGCTTCGTCGATAATCGCCACACGTTGCGCGCCTTCCTTATCTCGTTCGTTAAAATCCCTTCCACGCTGCATCGGAATCTCGAGAGTGCGAAAATATCCCGGCGTGACCACCGACACGGTTGCAATCCGGCGCTCGTTCAACTTGAGGAGCGGTTTGGCGGCATCCTGCACGGGAGTTCCCGCATAGCCCATCATCGGAAGAAACATCGAGGCCGTGGCGCTTCGGATGCCCGGCGACGATCCTAAGCCCCGGACGAGCTCTTGAAAAAATAGCGCTCTCTTCTGGTTCGTGTCGTAGCGCGAGGGCGCAAGAGAAACACTCGCCGTCAAGACATTCGCGGGATTGAATCCCACCGCGACGCCGCGCAGCCGGCTCACGCTTTCGATCAGCAGCGCCGTACCAATCAGCAACACGATCGAAAGCGCCACTTGCCCCACCAGCAACAGCCCGCGCAGGTTCAGTCCACACATGTTCAGTCCACTCAGCATCCCTCTTGAGACGCCTTGATGAGCAGCCTCGCCCATCGTTCGCAATCCTCGGATGAGATCGGGCCGCGACGCGCCAAGCGCCGGAGCCAGTCCGAAGAGCACGCCCGTTGCGATCGACAGAGCCGCCGCAAACCCGAGCACCATCCAATCCAAATGAATCTCTTGCGCCCTCGGCAGCTCGAAAGCAGTCATCCTGGGAATCGCGCGCAGACTCCAGGCGGCGAGTAGCACACCCAGTATTCCGCCGGAGAGCGACAGCACCACACTCTCGCCAATAAGTTGCCCCATCAGCCGGCTGCGAGCGGCTCCCAGTGCCGACCGCACGGCCATTTCCCGCGAACGCGAGGTCGCTCGCGCCAGCAGTAGCCCCGCCACATTCGCGCATGCAATCAACAGCACAAAACCGACGGCCCCCAGCAGCATCCAAAGCGTCGAGCGCACATCGCCTACCAGATCGTCCTTCATTGCTGTTACCTTCTCCGGCTTCTTCGACTTCGCGTCGAGCATCGTCGGATGCGCCATTGCATATTGGTGGTGAATCACCTTCGCTTCCGCGCTTGCTTCCTTCAGGCTGATCCCCGGCTTGAGACGGCCGAAGATAGTCAGGAACGGGCTCAAGGCTCTGGATTTCGCAGCCATGAGCGGCCATTCCGAGGGCGCCGTCAGCCACACCTGCACGTCGGGGAAAGGAAATGAAAAGCGCGGCGGAAGAACGCCAATAATGCTGTACGGTGTCCCCGCAAGGCTCGCTGTCTTGCCGAGGATCTCCGGATCTCCCGCGAAGCGCCGCTGCCACAGTTCGGTGCTGATCATCGCCACCGGTGTGCCGCCGGGCGAGTCTTCCTCGGCCCGAAAGTCGCGCCCGCGCAGCGGATCCACGCCTAAAATCCGCAGGAAACCGGCCGATACGCGAACAGCTTTCAACACCTCCGGTTCGCCGCCGCCGGAGAGCGTCAAGCTTTCCTCGCCGGCGAAGGCTCCCACTTCGCTGAGGCAGCGGGTGCTGGCCTTCATCTCCACGAATCGCGACGGCGTCGCGCCTCCCGAGATGCGCACCAGCCGGTCGGAGTCAGGGTAGGGAAGCGGCTTCAGCAGCACGGCGTGGATAACCGTGAACATCGCCGTGTTCCCTCCGATCGCGAGGGCCAGCGTGACCACCGCCGTGACGGTGAACGCCGGTCTCTTGCGCATCGTCCGCAGCGCATAAAACGTATCCTGCCGGATCGTCTCCAGAAGCCTGAACCTGTTCATAGAATCGCCTTACGCGGACCAAGGCCAGTTTACGCCTGCGTCGTCACTAACGGCGGCACACCGGTAGAATTCGTGCGGTTTTCGTCTTATGGGTGGAGCGTCAGCGTCGCTTTCCCGGCGGCTCCCGCATAAATCAGCTCCAGCGAATGGATGCTCTTGATCTTGCTGCGGTATGGGAAAAAAATCAGTCCTGCTTGGGGAAGCGGCCGGTCTCCTTCCGGCAGCGAGGACCTTTCAAGATCCTGTGCCATCGCCCGCTGCAATTCTATCGGGACATGAACCGGTGGCGGCGGCCCGCTCGAATCGCTCTGCCCACCCGAGCCGAAACTGGTTTTCGATTTAGACTCCGGTGGGGCAGGCGGCGCCCAGG
>JAVKSW010000149.1:0-6458 GCA_039583505.1 Bryobacteraceae bacterium
CAGGTACGCTTGATATTGACCGCTGGCTAGCAAATCTCGCCTCCGCAGACTATATCGCGGCGTGCACGCAAGATTTAGAGACAGTCGAGCGAGTTTTCTCCGGGCGAAAAGCATCGCTTATCCCAATGGAAAAAACGACCATACCCCGAGCTCTTCTCGTACGCGGGAGCAGAAGCAGGCTAGCCACGTTCGCCGTCCCAGGAATGTTCCGGAAAATAAGACTACCACTCTTCCAAAAAGGTGAGAACTCTTAGTCGATATGTCTAACCAGGGGATTCTTCCGTTCAGCTATGTTTTCGATCATCGGGATAGTGGTTGTGATCGGCGCGATTGCGGCCGGCTACCTCATGGAGCACGGCAACATGCGCGTACTTCTTCAGCCCGCCGAATTGATCATTATCGGCGGAGCTGCCGTAGGCACTCTGCTGATCGCGAACCCGCTCCCGGTAATCATCCGCATCTTGAAAGGCCTCGCGGGTGTGTTCGGATCCGGAAAATACAACAAAGAATTCTACTTAAACACGCTTAAAATGCTGAACGATCTCTTCTCCCGCGGGCGCAAGGGCGGGCTGGTCAGCCTCGAGCCGGATGTCGAAGAGCCGGAGAAAAGCGAACTCTTTAAAAAGTACCCTGAGCTTCTCAATAACCATCACGCGCTGTTTTTTATCTGCGACACGTTGCGTATGGCGATGAGCGGTAATGTCTCACCTTTCGAATTGGATCAGATGATTGAGCTCGATCTCGACGTTCACCATAAGGAAGTAAATCAGCCGGTCAACGCACTGGTTCATGTGGCCGACGCGCTACCTGGATTGGGAATTGTTGCAGCGGTGCTGGGCGTCGTAATCACCATGGGCGCTCTGGGCGGGCCCCCGGCGGAGATTGGACACAAAGTCGCGGCTGCGCTGGTCGGTACCTTCCTCGGCATTCTGCTTTGTTATGGTTTTTTTTCACCGCTTGCCGCCAGCATGACGAGCGCGAATGAAGCCGAATCGAACTATTACCATTGCCTCAGAACGGGCTTGATTGCGTTCATCCGAGGCGCCGCACCTATCCTGGCCGTAGAATTCTCGCGCCGCTCCATTCCCGCTGAGGTGCGGCCCAGCTTCAAAGAAATGGAAGCGGCCTGCCGCGGCAAAACCGTCGAATCTGTCGCCGCGTAAGTCATGGCAGCACCCACTGAATCCATCTTCATCATCAAGAAGAAGGTCAGCCATGGCCGCCACCACGGTGGCGCCTGGAAAGTGGCTTATGCCGACTTCGTCACTGCCATGATGGCGCTGTTCATCGTTCTCTGGCTGATGACCGCGAGCCAGGATGTGCAGAAAGCTGTTGCCGGCTATTTCCGCGACCCAAAAGGATTCGGGACGCAGACCGGCAGCTCCATGGGCGGCTCCGGTGAAAGCCTGACCATCTCCAAAGACCATATGGATCTTCTCAAGGACAAACTACAGCAGGCCTTGAAGCAGACGCCGGAATTTTCGAAATTAAAAAATTACGTGCAGATGACCATCACGGGTGAGGGCCTGCGCATCGAACTGCTTGAAAACGATAAGGGAAGGTTCTTCGAGAACGGACAACCTTATCCCACCAAGATGGGTGAGGATCTGCTCCGTCTTCTCGCCGGTCAGCTCGGAAACCTGAAGAACCGGATTCTGGTCGAAGGCCATACCGATTCGAAGCCTTACGACGGTATGGGTTACTCCAACTGGGAACTATCCGTCGATCGCGCGAATTCCGCGCGCCGCATCATGCAGGATAACGGACTGCACCTGAATCAAATCAGCCAGGTGCGTGGCTTCGCCGACCAGCAGCTTCGTATTCCCACACAGCCCCAAGACCCCTCCAACCGCCGGGTATCCATTATCGTGCAATACCCTCAAGCATTGCAGCCGCCGAGCCCGAAACCAGCGCAAACACAAGCAAACACAAAAGCCCCGCCTCGCCATCCGCGCTGAAGCCGGATTTCCATCCGTTGTTGCCAAATTGCTTCTAAGCCGCGCCCGTGTCTATCGATAAAGCTGTACACAACGAACATGCGGACCGGAATCGAGGAGCAGTACGACGCTCAGAGCGACATCTTTGTACAACCAGGCGATTGCCGGTTCGCCACAGGTCCCGATTCCCGGCTGATTAGTCGCGGTATTCAGTCGTGTGTTGCGCTCGCTGTACACATCCCGAAGCACAACACGGCAGCCCTGTTGCGTTTCAGTTGGCCTGGTTCCGCCCCAGCGTCCGCCGAACACGTCCCTGTGGAAGAGCGTGCGTGGCTCTCTGGCGAGAGCGCTATCCCTGCACTGTTCGCGCGGCTGCGTGCAATGGGAACCACTAATGGCGACATGTCCGTATACGCCGTAGGAGGAGCAGCAGTAAGTAACACACCAGGCGCCGGCGCCCAGAACGTGCCATCCGGAAAGAGCAATGAACTGGCAATGCGGCGGCTTTTGTGGCGCGAGGGCGTTTTGCTGAAAGGTGAGGATGTAGGCGGCAGCTCTGCGCGCACGGTCTGGTTCGAAGCAGGGTCGGGGCGAATCATTGTCCGTACGCAATCCTGCAGTGCGCGTCCCGCTGTGCATCGGGAAGGAGCTAAGCTATGGCATTTCGCGTCTTAGTCGTTGATGATTCCGCCGTAATGCGTCAGACGATCCAGCGCGCCATCGATATCTCCGGTTTACCCGTCCAGCACTGCCTGACAGCCGAACACGGCAGGGCGGCACTCTCGGTGCTGAAGGACCACAAAATCGATCTGATGCTACTGGACTTGAACATGCCGGAAATGAGCGGCGACGATCTCATCCGTCGATTGCAGCGGGATCCGGAACAAGCGCCAATCCCGTTCATCGTCATCTCCGCCGATGCGACTGCGGCCCGCATGCAGCAGATGTTGGACCTGGGCGCTCTTGCCTATATCCCAAAACCTTTTCGGGCGGAAACTTTGCGTTCGGAAATGACTCGTGCCCTGGAGCAAATGCATGCCACGAACTGAAGAGTCCCAGGTTCTCGAATATACCGTGCAGCAAGTACTTGAGACCATGTGCTTCTCCGAAGCGCTGCACGTCTCGGAGCCGCTACGTGGCGGAGATATCGTCGGAACCACCGTCGCGTTTACCGGCAGCTTACGGGGATACCTGCGGCTTGAGATCGCGAGCGCTGCGGCCAGTACGCTGGCTGAATCCTTTCTCGGGCTCCACGATTCAACTTCGGATGCCCTGGAGACAGAGGGCACTGTGCAAGAACTCGGCAACGTGATTTGCGGCCGCTTTTTGAGCTTGCTCCATCCATCCGCCAGCCTAAGCATCGATTCGCCAGTCCAGAAACTGGCAGCGCCGTGTTCCGACTTAGCCTGGCAGAACTTCCGAGCTGATTGCGGGCCGCTTCGCGTCGCCGTTGTGTTCGATTCAATGAATGCAACCAACGGCCGATAAGACACTTCCACGTGTCTGTCGTCACTTCGTTCGCTCTTATTTTGGCGGTGGCCCGCTTGAGCCTCGCTGCTCCCGCGCCAGCAAAGAATTCTTCGGCTGCGGCCATGCAGACGTCTTTACAGAAACAGCGCGATTCACTGCAAAAGCAGCGCGAATCCCTCCGTCATCAGCCGAATGCTACCCAAGGTTTTAAGCAAGAACCGATACCAGCTTCCACCGAGTTTATTGCACCGATTCCACCGCTCGTCGAGGCAGATTGTCCCCCGGTTCCCGATGACGAGGTTGAGGGCCTCATCAGCAGTGCGGCCCAGAAGCAATCGCTCGATCCCGCGCTGATCCGTGCGGTCATGCGCCAGGAATCCGGTTTCCGCCCGTGTGCCGTATCGGTCAAGGGCGCGCAAGGTTTGATGCAACTCATGCCCGCTACCGCCGCACAATTCCGCGTTGAGGACCCTTTTGATCCACGGCAGAATGTGGACGCCGGCGCCGCTTTGCTCAAGCAGCTCCTGGATCGCTACAAAGGTGATTTGCGCCTGGCGCTGGTGGCCTATAACGCGGGGGCGAACCGGGCCGACGACCCCGACAGCCAGTCCTATCCAGTCGAGACCCAAAGGTACGTCGCCAGCATTCTTGCCGACCTGGGAGTCACTCCTATGGAAGGCCCTTCTGAGGACACGGACAGCCAGGACGAAGTTCCAGCGAAGCCCGTGCCGTCTTCCCCTCCACATCATCCTTGAATAATTCCATGTCAACAAACGGGCACATCCTGATCGTTGAAGACGAGCCGGTTAACGCTCTACTGATCAAACACCAGCTCCTTAAACTCCACTATTCCATTGCCGCGGTTGTCGGCTCCGGCGAGGAGGCTGTGAGGGTCGCACAAGAAGGCAAGCCCGATCTCGTGCTGATGGATATCGGCCTGAAGGGCGAGATGGACGGTGTAGAAGCAGCGGCAGCCATCCGGAGAACCACTGGAATTCCGGTTGTATTTCTCACCGCGAATTCGGACGAGGATACGGTCTATCGGGTGCGCTCTACGGAAGCCTATGGCTATCTGCACAAACCCTTTCAGCAGCGCGAGGCACACAGCACTCTACAACTCGCGCTTTATAAAGCCGAGATGGAAGCCCGCATCGAGGAAGAACGCAGTTGGCTGGCGACGACGCTGCGCTGCATTACCGATGCGGTAATCGCCACCGACGCAATCGGCACAGTCAAGCTTCTGAACGCGGCAGCCGAGAAACTCACCGGCTGGACGGAGCAGGAAGCCATGGGCCGCGATCTCGCCGAAATTTTTCATGTCCTCGAACCGACAACACGCCATGCCGCCGAATGCGCGGTGACGCGCCTGCTCGATGCGCGGGAAACAGATCGGATCACATCGCGCAAGCTGCTGGTCTGCCGCGATGGGACGGAAACAGAGGTAGAGGAAAATGCAGCATCCATCACGAATGAATCCGGGCAAATGACGGGAGTCGTCCTGGTATTCCGAGCACTCGAATCAGCCCTACGCCAAACCCGCTATGAACCCCTTCAAGAAGACCAGTCATTGCGACGAAGCGGCTGAAACATATCTGCGCACTTCTCAACTCCTGCTGCAGGCGATCGGCTTGCATGTGGTCGAAGGTGAGCCGCAAGAGTACGATTCATTCCGCGCAACAATAAAAGACCTCCAGGCCAAACTCGGCGGTCATGCACCGGTAGCCGAGGGACTCGCAGCCGCGAGCGTCGCAGCCAAGGCCATGCAGGATTACGGCCGCCGGACAACCCAGTTCATCAAGGCTGAGAACATCGAACTGGTAGCCATGATTGAAACTCTGATCGAAACCGTTCTTCACCTCGGTGCACCCAACGGACGCTCGATTCCCCTGCTCAGAGAACTCGGCGCAAGCCTGCCCAAAGCTTCATCCATCAATGACATTCGCACCCTGAAAATTCGTCTGGCCGAGTGTCTCGAGGGCGTCCGAAGAGAAGCTGCCGAACAGCGCAGACGTGCCGTGATGCCACCGCGCGAAATTCCGTCCGGCGAGAAAGAAACGTCCGCATCGCAACCTGATCCGTCCGACGAAAATCCGCAGCAGCTTGACCCCGTCACCAATCTGCCGATGCGCCCCGATGCCGAGTCCGCCATCCGCGAATCCATGCAGGACAGCAGAGCGGCTTTCGCCGTTACCTTCGTTGTTGACCGTATCTACTCTATAAACGGCCGTTTCGGTTCTTCCGTGGGAGATCAGGTGCTGCAGAGTTTCGTGGAACGGCTGCGTAAGGGACTCACCGCAACCGACCGCATCTTCCGCTGGGCCGAAGCTTCCTTCATCGCGCTGCTCGAAAGGACAGAGGACGAACCGGAAGTTCGCCGCCAGATTGAACGCATTTTGTTCCGCCGGTTCGAGGAGATCTTCGCCGTAGGTTCCCGCTCGGTCCTGCTTCCAATTTCGGCGACCTGGGGGATTGTGCCGCTCTCGGAAGCCACTTCCGAAGTGATCATCCGAAAAATCGACGCTTCCCTCAAGCAGCCCACGCGATAAGCCCGCTGTATTTTCGGCCGCCCCGCGTTGGTCGCGGATCTCTACGGAGGAGGCGGAAAAACAAGACCCCGGCTAAAAGCGAATCCGCTCTGCCGGGGTTCTTCGTACTTTAATCGGGCGACGTCCTACTCTCCCACACACTCGCGCATGCAGTACCATCGGGGCTGAGAGGCTTAACTTCCGTGTTCGGGATGGGAACGGGTGGAACCCTCTCGCTTCGATCACCCGAAAGCTTGCTGAGTCAATCCTACGACTCAGGCTCAAACTTGTCAGGTTCTTTGAATAGTATTCAACGGGCAACCAACAAACTCAAAACGCACAGTTCATTTTATGGTCAAGCCAAACGAGCTATTAGTAACGGTCAGCTCAACAGATTACTCTGCTTACACATCCGTCCTATCAACGTGATCGTCTATCACGGCTCTTCAGGGAGATCTCATCTTGGGGAAGGTTTCGTACTTATATGCATTCAGCACTTATCCTGACCGAACTTCGCTACTCAGCT
>JAVKSW010000150.1:0-6458 GCA_039583505.1 Bryobacteraceae bacterium
ATTACACCCTACCTTGTCCCCAGATATCGAAAAGAGGCGCTCACGCCTGAAATTGTCGATCCGCGTATTGCGGACGTGGAGGCACTGGCGCGCTGGCTCGACTACGCCTTTGAACTGCCGGGCGGCTTCCGATTCGGACTCGCCGGAATCATTGGATTAATTCCGGGCATTGGCGACGTTTTCGATGGGCTGGTATCGCTCTATATCGTGTTCCGCGCGATACAGCTTCGAATCCCGCGCGTCGCGATCGCGCGCATGCTGGTGAATGTCGGCATAGAGGCTCTCGCCGGATCGGTTCCGTTCATCGGCGATCTGTTCGATGTCGCATTCAAAGCCAATCGCCGTAATTACCAGCTATTGAAGAGCCATATGTCGCAGCCGGACCGCCAACGCGCTCGCGATTGGCTGTTCCTGGTTTTGACTGTAGCGCTGATCCTGGCAAGTATCGCGCTACCCGTAATTGGGCTGATCGAAGTAGCCAAACATCTTTAAACCGGGAAGCCTACGAACTGCTGCCACCGTGGAAAAGCCGTTGGAAGAACTGCTTCCAGCGCCATTGCTTTTCCTGGCATTCGGGGGCAGGGGCGAATCCGAGTGCGCCATTGTCGCGCTCCACGGCAAGCGACTGCAGTTCCGCTCCTTCCGCTTGTACATTGACAGTCACGAAGGTCTTGCAGCCGTCGATCGAGGCGATCTTCCAGGCGGAAGAGATTTTCTTCGATGGCCCCCAGTCTTCTAGAAAACGGTTGTAATCGTAATTCGGGCAGGGATGTGCGTTGGTACAACCCCAGTCGCGATACGCCGCCGGATAATCGCGTCCATTGACCTCGGAAAGAAAGTGTTTGACGGATTGTTTCTCGGGGCGGTTGTGGAAGAACAGGTACCCCGCGATAGCAACGATGATCGCCGCGATGCAGCCCAGAATGATCCATTTGATCGCGCGGCTGCGGCGTTCCTCTTCAACTCCATATCCCTGCAAAAAGCTGCCCATGAGTCCTCCTTCAGGCGGGACGCGAAGAGAAAGATAATTTCCTATTTTGCCGGATACTGTTTGTCGTAGGCTGCAGTTGCCTCCGCAGAAATATCCAACGCCGGCCTGTAGTAGATCGTGTTGGTTATATCGATGACAATATCGATGCCGCGCGCTTCGGCAATCTTTTTCACTACATCAGCCATTTGGCGGCCCGCGCGGCCCAGAACGTCCTGCCGCTCATTGTTGAAGTCGCCTTGCAGGTCTTCGGTCAGCCGCTGTAATTGCTTCTGCTTTATCGTACCGTCGGACCTGAGCTGAGCTTCACGGTCGGGCGGGAGGTTCGGTGTACTCAACTGTTGTTGTATGGACTGAAGCTCGCCCTGAAGACTCTGGATTGCCTGTTCGCGCGGCTTATACTTGGCTTCCATGGCTGCTTGCGCCTTCTTAATTTCCTGCGTGTCGGAAACAGCCTTCTGCGCATTAATGATCGCGACCTTGGCAGGAGGCACCCCTTGGGCAGAAGGCACCGCTTGCGCGCTCGCAAACGAGACCGGGATGGCTGCTGCCGCGGCAAGGAACAGCACGCTCCGGGTATTCGAAAACATTCCTCTTTTGTGCTCCTATGATGATGATCGGACACTCGGCGCGAGCGATCGCGCGGGTCCACCCTCGATGTTATGTCGATAACAGCCTAACATGCACCCTGGCTCGATTTGGTCACCTGCGGATACGCCCCTGAGAGTCGATGGCAAGAACCTGGTCGCGCCACTGAACGATTCTTCCGGCGTAAGACGCGCACCAGACCGCGAAGGAGTACAAATCCCAAACGGGCGCCAGCCAGCAGAACGCGCCGACGCTACTGCGCAGAACGAACCGGCCAGCGGTTAGCGCCGATCCGATACGCAAGGCGAGGAGAATCGCCGCGATGGGCCAGGCGCCGAACACGATGGCGATGGCCGCCCAGAGGCCGGCGTGGGTCATCGGTAATCCCGCATAGCCGGCTCCCTTGGACGTGCGGATGGTTCTGGCCCAACGGAGCTGGTGACGCCAGATGCCTGCCCAAGTCGCGCCGCCGAGGCTGGTCTCAACAGTGTAGGTGGAAAGCAGCGCCCGTTTGCCCAGGCTGGTGATTCGCCTCGCGAGCTGGTAGTCATCCGCGAGGTAGTCTGCAATAGCTTGAAAGCCCCCGGCCTCGGCAAGATCGCCGGCACGAAAGGCGAGTGTCGCTCCCAGCCCAAACTCGCGAACGCCGAGAAGCTGCGCAACCAGGGTGCTGGGCATAAAATCCGTCACGATGCCCAGCGCTTCCCACGCGGCTGGAACGTTGTGCGGCTTAACGCGGTAAAGACAGGTTACGAGGCCTATGGAGGAATCCTCGAGAGGCGCAACGACGTGCGACAGGTATTCGGGATCTACCTTGATGTCACTGTCGTTGACCACCCAAACCGGATATTTCGCATATTGCGCGAGCTCCATGAGGACACCAACTTTGGCGTTGGGCGCCGCGGCGCCGCCTATGATGAGCCGCAGGCGGGCATCGGGGAACTGCTTCTGGAGGCGGTGGACGGCCACGGCGGCCGGATCGTTCTCCTCGCGCGCTCCGAACAGGATCTCGAAAGTGGGATAGCGTTGTTCCACTTGCGAGACGAACGCCTCATACGTGTTAGGGTCGATGCCGCGGAGAGGCTTCAGAACGGAAACCGGCGGTGAGAACGAGGGCTTAGGCTGCCTGCGATCCGATCGCAGTTTGGAAACGTGCCGCAGCGCAGCGAAGATGGCGAGGAGTTGATATCCCGCGGCGGGAAGAAAGACCAACCAGAACAGGCGCACGGATGCGCTAGCGCGCCAGTAGCAGCACGCCGCCTAATACCAGCAAAGCGCCTGCCGTGCGGCGCTTCCCCACTCTCTCCTTCAACACAAACTTCGCGAGCGCGGTTTCAAGCACAAAAGTGGCCGCCGAAGCGGGCACGGCAAAGCTCAAAGGGGCGGTCTGCAATAGCGCCATGAAGGCGAAAAAGGACACAGCCATGCACACGATGGAGAGAAACAGAAAACGGCGGCTTACGATCATGCGCAGCAAGCGTCCGAGCCCGCGAGCGTTGACGCTCTGCTCACCGCTGCGCTTCATCTCGTAGCTTTGCAAAAGATCGCTCAGCACCGTCGCGCAGACGATGATCGAAAGCAGCAGCCACTTCATTGCACGATCCCGTGGACTTGCGTCCGTTGATCCGTGCTGCCGACCATCGCGGTGCCGGCAACGATGAGGACGGTTCCCACCCAATGAATCCTGGTGATCGATTCATTCAGGAAAAACTTCCCCAAAACCGCGGTCAGAATATAACCGATCCCGGTGAGAGGCATAACGAAGGTGAGGTCGGCCCAGCTGAGCAGCGCCATGCGGGTCAGCAGCCATAGTATGAGGAGGGAAATACCGAGGGCGACGAACGGATTCAGCATGGCACGCAGGTAGACAATCGGATCGAGCGAGACGGCTTCCGAAATATGTTTCATGCCCCACGCCAGCGCCAGGTTCCCAAAGGCGTTCAGGACGATGATCGCCAGAACGAAAACGAGGATCTTGAGCTTGGACGCTTGCACGCGTCCGCCGTGAAGCACGCGGTTCTCGGCAAGAACGGCGAGAGCTGCTGAGCTGTTTCCCGCCGCCAGATCAGTCTCCCGTGCTCAGAACAGCAGGGTGATCTTTTTGCCGATGCTGCTCTTTAACAAATTGCTTACGCTTGGAACGCAGCGACAGATACTCGCGCGCTTCTTTATACAGGCGCTTGCGGTCGGCGTTGTTGAACATCGCCTTGCGGATTAACCGCATAGCAACTTTCGGCCGGAAATAGAACTCGCCGTAAAACCGTTCGACCCAATCCACTAACTCCGCGCGATCCAAACCTGGATATTGGTAATTCGGAAGCTGATGGCCGGCATCGTCGCACATCTTTTCGTCAAGCGTGATCAGGCCGTTCTTCTTGACGTGGTCGTAAAATTCGGTACCCGGAAACGGGTGGCCAATGGAGACCTGGATCGTCTCGACGTCCAATTCTTTGGCGAAATCGATGCTCGTGCGAATGGTGTCGCGGGTTTCGCCCGGCAGTCCCACGATGAAATCGCCATGCACGGTGAGCCCCAGCTTCTTGCAATTGGCGGTGAAGCGCCGCGCCATGTCGATCGTGGCGCCCTTTTTGATGTTCTTCAGGATCTGCTGATCGCCGGATTCATAACCAACGATGAGGAGCCGGCAACCGGCCTCCTTCATGGCTTTCAGCGTGTCGTAATCGGTGGTGACCCGCGACGTGCAACTCCAAGTGAACTTCAGTTGTTTCAGCTTGCCGCAGAGTTCGATCGTGCGCGCCTTCTGATAGTTGAAGGTATCGTCGTCAAAGAAGATCTCTTTCAGGCCCGGGAAGTTTTCGAGCGCCCATCGGCATTCGTTCACCACGTCATCGGAAGAACGCAGGCGCCAACGATGACCGGAGTGCGTTTGCGGCCACAGGCAGAACGTACACTGCGCCGGGCAGCCGCGAGTCGTGTAGAACGAGATATACGGGTTTAACAGGAATGGCACGTTGTAGCGCCGGAAATCCAGATCGCGCTTGTACACTTTGGTGACCCAGGGAAGCGCGTCGAGGTCTTCGATTACGCCCGTTTCGGGATTGTGCTGGAAGCCGCCGTTTTTTCGGAACACGACGCCGGGGATCTCCTCCAGCGGCTTGCCCATCGCGAAGTCGCGAATCTGGTAATCGAACTCCTTCTTCACCACAAAGTCGATCGCTTTAGAGGCGCGCAGACTCTCTTCGGGCTTAATGGTGACGTGCGGACCGACGAAAGCCACCTTCAGCTTCGGATTCAGGTCTCGCATCATCTCGGCGATCTTGACGTCTACGTGGAAACCGGGCGTTGAGGTGAACAACACCAGCAGCTCGAAATCCGAGGCCATGGCGACCGTCTGGTCAATGGAGACCTTGTGCGGAGGGGCGTCGAGAACCTTGCTGTCGGGGATCAAGCCGGCCGGATAGCAAAGCCACACCGGGTACCAGTACGATTCAATCTCCCGGGCGGCAGGCCAGCGCGACCCCGCACCACCGTCAAATCCCTCAAAAGAAGGAGGATTCAGAAAAAGTGTTCTCATGGATGCCTTGGCGTTAACCTTTAGGTTACTTGGTTTTGGTTGCCAGACTCAACCCTAGCAGGATGACTGGCTATTACGGTGAGGTCTAAGGACAATCCCCACGGGTGAGTGGAGAGGCTGCTACTTAGCTGGCGTTTTGGGTATACGGGCCGATTCAGAACCATCGTCATCACCCGCCTCGTCATTATTTTGGGCGAAATTGGAGTAGTTTATGTCCAGTTTCACCTTTCCGATCAGCCGGACATCTATCGTGCTGGTCATCGACTGCGGAATAGCCAAACCGTTTTGGATGGCAAAAGCACGTTGAAATTCGACTTTTTTGAAGAAGATACTTGGATTCTTCACGAATCTCCCCTTTTCAAAAACGGGCAGGTCGGTCTTGGCATCGAGCCACATCTCGCCCTTAAACAGGCCGACCTTCTTCTTGCGCGGGGAGAGCTGGAAAACATACACCTGGTTCTGGCCTTCCTCCTTCTCGCCCTTGTACTTGAATTTGTAGTTAGCCGGGGTGATGGCCAGGCTCTCGTCCCCCTGCCCTTGCTGTTCAGCCTGAAGATAGCGAGCAATCACCTGATTTTTAACGGTGTTATCACCTTGGAAACCAAGCACGTGATAAGTGATCTGGCCCACCTTAGAGATCTTGCGTAGAGCGCGGAGCCGGCCGTGCTCCTGAAGCTTGGGCACTTCGGCGTTGATGTCGATCTCCATGGAGGCGCCGCGCAGGGGATCTTCGTGCGCTTCCGTGGCCTGGAGATATTTGCTGATGATGGCGGCGGAAGGTCCGCTGGGCTGATCGCGGTCTTCATCCGAGGCCCCTGTGCCGAGACACGGCAGGAGGAACAAAGCAGCCGCAGCGAATACGAGCGCGTGTCTCAAGTCACTCTCAGGCATGCCGTCCGGACCTCCGCGGCGACAAGTCACAAGCCCCGGACTGATCAGCCAGTTTAACAAACCGCTCAAGCCCGCCATCCCTCCTCAAAGTTCATTTGTTAGATGATCGTCCCGCCCGATACTGTGCAACGGCCCTGCCAAGAAGAGTGAATCTACTCGGATTCGCTTATTCCCTATCGACACGTTCCAATGTGGGGATGCAAGCAGCGGGCCGAAGCGCAGCAACGCCTAAGTAAGATGGAAGCGGCTGGATGTAACCGGGGGAATCTGGATCATCGAGGGTATGCGCCGCGACTATCACAATTGGTATAGCCATAGGGTGGGCCGGAACATGGAGGTTTTGGCATATGGCCACGGGGGCACGCCGGTTCTCGTGTTCCCAACCTCTCAAGGCAAGTTCTACGAGTACGAGAATTCCGGGATGATTCATGCGGTGTGGCAGAAGATCGAGGCAGG
>JAVKSW010000151.1:0-6458 GCA_039583505.1 Bryobacteraceae bacterium
TTTGCGCGACTCCGAAATCGGGCTTAATGGTCACCGCCCTCTCGAAAGGTTCGCGCGCCGCCTTAAAATTTCCAAAGCTGCTATACGCTTCTCCCAGCGCATTCTGAGCTTCTGCTGAGCGGGGCCGCAGCTTTACGGCCTCGGCCAATTGCGCAATACCTTCGGACTGCTTCCCTGCCTCTATCAACAGGCTCCCCAAAAGCAGGCGAGCATCCGCATCGCGCGGATTGTCGTTCACGTCGCCTTTCAAAATTTCTACAGCTTGATCGCGCTGCCCGTTTGCGGCCAGCTTCCATGCCCGCTCGAGTAGCTTCGTATTCTGAGCCAGCAACAAACCAGCCCAGGCCAGAACGACGGGAAGACGCATCATGATCGACAACTTAGCGGAACGCTTGCGTGTTTGTGATACCGGAGCCTTCCGTGACCTGGACCAACTGATTGGCGGCCACATTTGCGATGTGTTCCATTTCACCAGACGGCCATCTTATCTCGATATCGACAGTGGGGATGGCGCCGAGCCCGAAATGCAGGCGTTTGTCGTTTACCGACAAATAAGACGACTGACTTAGCACTTCCTGCACTTGCACTTTCCGGCCATAGTGCACTGTCACCCTGCCGCCGATGGCACTGCGATTCGACTTCGTGCCGCGTAGCTGAACTTTCACCCAGTGATTGGTGCCTTTGCTGTCATTGCGAAGCAGCGATGGCGGCTCGTTCTGGTTGACAATCAAGATGTCGACATCGCCGTCATTGTCGAAATCGCCGAAAGCGCAGCCTCGGCTGCAGTGCTGAGCATCGACGCCCGGGCCCGCCTCACCCATCAACTCCTCGAAGCGGCCGGTGCCAAGATTGCGAAAGATGATGCGCGGGGCTTTGTACGGCTCTTCGGGTTTGTTCGCGAGTTCTGGATAGATGCCGCCGGTCACCCAAAAAATATCCGGATTCCCATCGTTGTCCAGATCCGTAACCCCAGTTCCCCAGCTCACAAAACGTATTTCGGTGCCCAGGCCGTAACGCAGGGCTTCGTCCCGAAAATCACCCTTGCCGTTGTTCACATACAATCCGGCCCTGTCAGCCGCAAAGTGCGTTTTCACTATATCCAGGTGGCCGTCCGACCGGATGTCGCCAACGGCAACTCCCATTCCCGCCTGCTCCATCCCGTCTTCGCTAAGTGCGACCCCTCTTTCCATTCCTTGTTCAAGGAAGGTTCCGTCATGCTGGTTTTGAAAAAACAGGCTTGGCGTAGAGTCGCAGGCGACGTAAAGATCGGGCCAGCCGTCACTGTCGAAGTCGGCAGCTACTGCTGTCAATCCATAACCTCCGGCCGGCTTTCCTATGCCGGATGTGGCCGTGACGTCGGAAAAGCTGCCATCGCCGTTATTGCGGTAAAGAGAATGACGACCGTACGGCAATCCGCGAGGTCCGACGAAGAGCTCGCCGTCTCGAGGAACAGACTTCTTGCTGAATGACACGTAATTTGAGACAAAGAGATCCAATTTACCGTCTCGATCATAATCGAAAAAGGTGCAGCCGCTCCCAAAACGCGGTTCCGCGTTCAGCAAACCCGCTTCTTTAGTAACTTCCGTAAACGTGCCGTTTCCGTTGTTGCGGTACAGAATGTTGTCCGGCCATCCGGTGATGAATATATCCTCGAAGCCGTCGTTATTGTAATCGCCAACTGTAACTCCGAACGAGTATCCGATGTGAAACAAGCCGGAAGTTTGAGTGACATCGGTGAACGTACCGTCGCGATTATTTTTATACAGGCGGTTCGATGCGTTGGGAGGCGGATCACCGAAGCGCGACCCTGAAAGCACCAGTACGTCCAGCCAACCGTCATTGTCGTAGTCCAAAAACGCCGCGCCGCATCCCATCGCCTCAATAACGTAATCCACGCGGTTCACGTGTCCACAGACGGTCACCTCTTTGAGCCCGGCCGCTTGCGCGATATCGGTGAAATGAGCGTTGAAGGGAAGTCCCGATTGCTTGCCGCGCGGAGTTGGTTTGACATGGCGCGAGGCCATGCCCTGACGCAGATCCGGTTGTTGCGCCAGCAGGCGTGCTGCCGGAGCTGCAAGCAGCCGGAGAACGCTGCGCCGGGTCGCTACAGCCGCATTGTGTAGAGCCATTCCCTCAGCAATAACCTGTCGTCCCAACCGGAAAAACTAAAATCCACGCACGCCGATGCGCTCCAGTTTCAGATGGGGCGCAATGTATAGTCTACGAAGTCAAACTTTCGACTTGCGTCTGAAAGCCGGGCGCGTACTTGCGGCGAACGAGCAATGAGAAGCTGCCAATACCCAGCAGAAGAAACACAAGATTGGCGATAAAAGCGGCTTCATAGCCGTGACTGATTTCCTTAAGCCATCCGGTGAGAATGGGAGCGAGGATACCGGGAAGATTCGCCGCCATGTTTTGAACCGCTGCCAGGCGGGCTGGAGGCGCGCCGGGCATGATCGCTGCTGTGAGCGCCCAATAATTTCCGGTGGTCAAGCCCAAGCCGCTCAACGAAAAAATCGCGAAGAAAAGCGCTACGCCGTTTGAAGGCGCTGCTGCACCGATCATTTCCGTAGACGCGATGAGTAAGCCGGCGATGATGAACCTTTTGCGAATCTTGATTGCGTCGCTTCCCTGACGAATCAGGCGATCCGCCCAGAAGCCCGCGGCGGTTGCCACAATGGCAAACCCCCAGAAGCTAAATCCGGTGAACCACCCCGTGGAGTTGAGCGACAGCCCACGGCGTTCCACGAAATAGGCGGGAAGCCAAGTCAGGCAGAAATAGTTGAAATAGTTGTAGCAGAAAGTACCGATAATGACGCCCCACATTGCGCGATTCCAGAGCATCTCGTTGAAACCGACGGCGGGAACGCCAGGCCGGTTGAGCACCACTTTCTCCGTCTCTCGATCGTTGTCGCGCACCAATGCCACCCAGGGGATGACCCACAGGATTGCCCCAAAGCCGAGCACGGCGAACATCGAACGCCAGCCGAACCGAATAAGCAGCAAAGCGATCAGGGGAGCGCCAACCGCAGGACCGAGTTTGGCGGAAGCCTGATAGAGGCCCATCACAAATCCGTGTTGCTCCTCGCGAAAATTGAGCCGGATCCAGCGCATGCCGGCGGGAGTGTTTACCGCCTCGCCCGCGCCCAGGAACAAGCGAAGCGTGAAAAGCTGAGAGAACGACCCGCACCACGCCGTCAGGCCTGAACAGACGCTCCAAAACGCGAGTCCAATCGCAAATGGCCGCTTTACGCCAAACCGATCGACAACCCAGCCGGCTGGAATTTGCAGCGCCGCATAGCTGCAGAAGAACGCCGCATTCAGAAGACCGCGATCGCTGTCAGTAAGCCGAAAAAAATTCTTGAAGCCACGCGCGGTAAGAGCAATAGAAAGATTCTGGCGATCGAAGTAGGCGATCATGAACGCGATGCAGAGCAGAGAGAAGATCGCCCACAGCCGCGCGTTGTTTTTGCCCGTCTTGCCGCGTCTCCCGAGAGTTGCGCGATTCATGCTTGCTCCGGACTAAGTTACGGGTCCGGGATTAAACGGGAGCAACGCATTGCCTAAGCCCCAGTGATCTGCCCAGGTCTTCTTGCGCCCGCTCGCAACGTCGAGAATGAAATGGAACATTTCCCAGCCGACTTGTTCAATTGTCGCATCGCCCGTGGCAATGCCCCCCGCGTCGATGTCGATGAGATCATGCCATTTCTCCGCTAAGGCAGTGCGAGAAGACACTTTTACAACTGGCACCAATGCCAATCCATAGGGGCTTCCTTCGCCAGTCGTAAAGACGTGGAGATTCATGGAGGCAAGCTGTTGAGTGCCGCAGATGAAGTCGCTCGCCGGGGTGGCGGCGAACACCAGTCCTTTACTTGTGACCTTTTCACCATGCCCGGCTACGGCGGCGATGGCGGTAGTGCCGGCCTTGGCGATTGATCCCAGCGCTTTCTCAACGATGTTGGCCAAACCTCCGCGCTTGTTCCCGGGAGTCGGGTTTGCGCTCCGGTCTGCGCCGCCCTTTGCAAGATATTCGTCGTACCAGCGCATTTCATCGATGAGTGCCTGGCCGACTTGTATGTTCGCGGCACGCGGCGTGAGCAAGTGCACGGCATCGCGAACCTCGGTTACTTCGGAGAAAAGAGCACAGGCGCCGGCACGGACCAGCAGATCGGCAGCATAGCCGACGGCGGGATTACAGGTCACGCCCGAAAACGCATCGCTGCCTCCGCACTGCAGCCCGACAGCCAGCTCGGAAGCAGCACAGGTTTGCCGGTGACGTTGATTGAGCAGGGCCAGCTTTTTTTCGGCGGCGCGCATGATCGCGCCAATGCTTTGCGCAAAGCCGCGTTCATCCTGTAATCGGATGACGTTCAAATCCGGGAACAGCGGAAGCTCGGAACGAAACAGCCGTTCAGGTTGCAACTTTTCGCAGCCGAGGCTGACGACAAGCGGCTGGCCCGCGATATTCGGATGCAGACTGATGTTTCTTAGCGTGCGGATAGGGATTGCAGCGCCGGGGGCGTCGATGGCGATACCGCACCCGTAATTGTGAGTAATTGCGACCACATCATCGACATTCGAAAACCGAGGCAGCAGCTCGGCCTTGATACGCCGCACCGCGTAATCGACGGAGGGCGCCACGCATTGAACTGTGGTCGTGAGGCCCAGAATGTTTTTGGTTCCGACGCTGCCATCCGAATTGCGAAAGCCCTCGAAAGTGTAGCCGGTCAAAGGTGGAAGCGGGGTCGGAACAGCGGTTGACAGCGGCATCTGGTCAAGCGCGGGCGCTGCCGGTAAATCCAGAAACTCCTCTCGGACCCAAGATCCCGGCTCGATCATGCGATTCGCATAGCCGATTACCTGGCCGTAGCGGACAGCGGGTGCGCCATTCTCTAGCCGTGAGAGAGCGATCTTGTGCGATTGCGGAATCCGTTCGCGGACAACTAGACCGGCGCCCGCGAGACTTCCTGCAGCTGCGCCCTCCGGATCCACGATAATGGCGACATTGTCAGACTGGTGACTGCGCAGGTACAGCGGCGGCCGGTGAATCTCTTTCAGAGCGCGATCCTCGAATCCTGATGATGTTTTAGCAAAATTGTTATTCCAGCTCAGCCGTTTCCAGCCGTTCAGGATGGAGGCGCCCATGTTCAGAAGAGGCGGGTGGGGCGTTCGCCGATTTTGGTCCAGGGCATGAAGGCTTGGGCGAGATAGTAGCCGAGGGCGTCGCTGGTGTGGGTGCGCATACGATCCGATTTGTCGAGTTCGGTGGTGGGTTGGCCGAAGGAATCGGTGCACCAGCAGACGCGCTCGAGATCAGCGATGAGTTCTTTGCATTTGGGATCGATGGACAGGCGAGTTTCGCCGGCGGCATTTTGCAAGCGGCTGTTGACGACGTTGACGCGATCGCGAACGCTCGGGTTTACAGTTGCGGCCTTGATGTGGACGACGGCTTGTCCGCGGAGCTGAGAAAAGAAGTCACGGATGAGGTTCCAATCGGTCAGTGTGCCGGAAGTGCGGCGTTGATGACCGCTCGCGTCGCCGTAGATATCGATGGCGAGAGCGCCGCCGGGGTAGCGGTAGGGTTGGACGCGCTGCCAGAAATGCTCGCAGGCCATCCAGGTATGGGCATCTTCGATGACGATTTCGTCGAGAACCTCTACCAGGTCGCCATTTCGTTGCGCAAGGACGGAACACATGGGGTTCACGTTGAAATCGAGAGACCAGATGAGGCGCGAGCTCATTGAATCGCGCACAACGGGCACTGAACGCCCTGTGCGCTCGTCGTTATAGGCGCAGGCGCGTACGTTTTGCTCGCGCGTGAAGCTGTGGTAGGCGCGGCCGAAAGCGGCAGAATCGAAGCTGGCTTCGAATTCCTGGCGGTAGAGACGGGTATCGAGCTCGCAAGCAGCGCCGGCGAGCTCCTCGAGCGTGACGTTGCCGCCATCGAGGGTGGTGAAGTGAAAGGCCGCCCATTCGCGGTGAGATCGGGCGGCTTCGAAGCGTTCGTAGAGTGATTATGGCCCTGGGGCGTGCCGATGAAAAGGGCGCGACCCCGGCGATCGGCGAGAGCGGGACGAAGGACTTCGGACCAGACCTGGGGCTTCATGGTGGCAAACTCGTCGAGGACCACGAAATCGAGGCCGTTGCCGCGAAGTCCGTCGACGCGATCGGCGCCGCGAAGCGCGATGGAACCAGCGCCCTGGAAGTAAATGCTGAGATCGGTTTCGCTGATGGTATGGGCGGGGTCACGGCGAACTAATTCTTTGAGGCGCGACCAAGCAATGCGCTTGGCCTGACGGTATGTGGGAGCGACGTACCAGGCGATGGCATTCGGTTTTTGCAAGGCGGCGCGGAGCAGTTCGTGGAGCGCGAGGTACGTTTTTCCGAAGCGGCGGCCGGCGGCGAGCACGCGAAAACGTTTCGGGCAGGTGAAGACTTGCCACTGGGCGCGCTTGAGG
>JAVKSW010000152.1:0-6434 GCA_039583505.1 Bryobacteraceae bacterium
TCCGATGGCCGCGTGTTGTTCGCGATTCCGTGGCATTATCGCGTGGTGGTGGGAACGACCGACGATCCTGTTGAGCGGCCTGAGATCGAGCCCGAAGCCATGCCTGACGAACGAGAATTTCTGCTCTCGCACATCGAGCGCTTTCTCGGCCGGCGGCCGCACGGGCGCGACATTCGCAGCGTCTGGTCGGGGCAGCGCCCATTGGTAAGGCGCGGCGGCCGTTCTGATACCGCGGCGCTCTCACGCGATCACACCATTCTTATCTCGAATTCGAAATTGGTGACGATCGCGGGAGGAAAATGGACAACCTATCGCAAGATGGCCGAAGACGTCATCGACCGGGCAGCCGTGCTCGGAAAGCTTCGACGGGTAGGCTCCAGGACCACCGAACTGAAGCTGCACGGCTGGACGGGGGACTTGAAACCCGATACCCGTTGGGAGAAAGTTTACGGGTCCGATTTAGCGGCGTTGCACCAGCTCGCGGAGGAAGATCCTGAATTAGGCGAGTTGCTCCATCCGGCGTTGCCGTTCCGGAGAAGCGAAGTGGTTTGGGCGGCGCGGTACGAAATGGCTCGATGCGTTGAGGACGTGCTGGCGCGGCGCACTCGTGCCTTGTTTCTCGACGCGGAGGCGAGCATAGAAGCAGCATCCGCAGCTGCGAAACTCCTGGCGCGAGAGTTAGGAAGAGACGCGCTATGGGAGCACGACCAGGTGGTAACGTATCGTAAGCTCGCCGCGCGGTACATGTGACCTTGACTCTCCATCCTTACGCAACAACAGCCGAAATGGCCAAAGCCGCTGCTCAACGCGCTGCAGCGTCCATAAGGGCCGTCAGTGAGCGCCGGCAATTGGTACCCATTGTTTTCGCCACCGGCGCTTCTCAGCTTGAAACTCTACGGGCGCTCGTCACCATCCCCGACGTGCCGTGGCACCGAGTCGTCGGCTTCCACATGGACGAATATATCGGCATCTCCGACCAGCACCCGGCTTCTTTCCGGCGCTATCTGCGGCAGGAGCTCACCAGCCGTGTTCCGATCCGCGAGTTTCACGAAGTAAACGGAGACCTTGATCCTGAAGCGTTCTGTCGATATTACTCGGAGCTCTTGCATGCGCACTCACCGCAGCTTTGCCTGTTGGGCATCGGCGAGAACGGTCATCTTGCTTTCAACGATCCTCCGGTCGCGGATTTCAACGACCCGCAAGATGTGAAGATTATCGCGCCTGACGCGCAATGTCGCCAGCAACAGGTCAATGAGGGCTGGTTTCCATCTGTCGCCGATGTCCCCGCTCAGGCGATCACGCTCACCATCCCGGCCCTGCTCAGAATCCCGGAGCTCATCGTTTCTGTTCCCGGCGAGCGCAAGAGAAAAATTATTCAACGCGTTTTGGGCGAGGAAATTTCGACGCGTTGCCCGGCGACAATTTTGCGGACCCACGGCAATACGCATCTTTACGTCGACGGCGACTCTTACCCGAGGAGCTCATGTTAGCAGCTTTTCTGATGCATCCACCAGACATCGCTTATCTCACCAACATCTACTTTGAAAGCGGCGCCATTCGTCTCGTTCCCGAGCTTCAACGGCAACTCAACATAGGCCGCCCTCTCGTCGTCACTGACGAAGGAATTATCCGGTCGGGACTACTCGATCAGCTAATCGTCTCTAATTTTTCTGTGTTTCACCAGGTCGAGACCAACCCAACGGAATCGAGCATCATGCTTGGTCTGGAGCAGTTCCGCGCCGAAGAATGCGACGGTCTCATCGCTTTCGGCGGTGGCTCTCCCATAGACGTCGCGAAAGGCATCGCACTCATGGTGCATCACGCGCTACCGCTTGAGCAGTATTCCGTTCAGAACGGTGGAATCGCAAAAATCACTTCCAACCTGCCTCCGGTCATCGCCATCCCTACAACTGCGGGTACCGGCAGCGAAGTCGGCCGGGCTGCTTTGCTTACGCTCGCCACAGGAAATAAGGTCGGCTTTCTTAGCCCTCATCTCCTGCCGAAGGCTGCCGTCTGTGATCCGTTGTTAACCGTAACCATGCCGTCTATTTTGACTGCGGCAACCGGCATGGATGCGATCAGCCACTGTATTGAGACGTTCTGTAGCCACCGCTGGAATCCGGTCGCCGAGGCCATCGCACTCGACGGGTTGGCTCGCGGCATTTCCCATATCGAAATCGCCTGCAACGAGCCAGAAAATAGGCAGGCACGTAGTGAAATGATGCTTTGCGCCTTGGAAGGCGGCCTCACGTTCCAGAAGGGTCTAGGCGCAGTACACAGCCTGAGTCACGCCCTCGGATCGCTTACCGAAAAGCGCTTGCATCACGGCACTCTGAATGCGATCTTCCTGCCGCACGTTCTTCGGTTCAACCAGGGCTTCTGCCGCGACAAGCTGGAACGAATCGCGCATCTCCTCGGTCCCC
The DNA here is from genome assembly GCA_039583505.1 of Bryobacteraceae bacterium. Lineage (GTDB taxonomy): Bacteria > Acidobacteriota > Terriglobia > Bryobacterales > Bryobacteraceae > Bog-105. The sequence goes on from JAVKSW010000152.1 coordinate 2,424, forward strand.
CTCGCAGTAATGATCTGCCTGAATTCATCGAGGCTTTGACCCGCCGCGTTGGTTTGCCATCAAACCTCGGCTCCCTCGGAGTCAAGAAGCAAGACCTTGAGCCGCTCGTATCAAAAGCTTTGAACGATCATTGCACCGCAACCAATCCACGGCCCCTGGATGAACCCAGCGTCCGCGCCTTGTATCTAGAGGCTCTTTAATCGCCCCAAACGCGCGGAGCTTCCCTACTGCACTTCTGCGACGATGCTGCCGTAGGCAGGAAGCGAGACGGCGTTCAGATTGACCGTACGCTTCTCCGGGCCGCCGCTGGCTGCAAGCGTTCTGGCGGTTTTTCCTGATCCAGCCGCACTCTCTAACGAGACAACCTGCGGCTCGGCGACGAAGTTGCAGGCGACAACAACGACTGGGGCGCCCGGCGCGGTCCGCCTCCATGCAACTACATTCCGGTTCCCGGTTTCAAGCATGCTCATGTTGCCGTCGTGAATGGCAGGATTGCCGCGCCGCAGGCCGATGAGCTTCTTGTACCAATTCAACATCGAGTCCGGGTTGTGAGATTCTACCTCAACATTGACCTGTTTGTAATCAGGAGCGACGGGCAGCCACGTATGCGCGTTGCTGCTGAAGCCTGCCGAGGTTGAGCTGTTCCACTGCATGGGAGTACGCTCGCCATCTCGGCCCTTTTCCTTGGGCCAGCCGGTGATGCCGATTGGATCTTTCACCTGCTCCTTCCTGGTCGGCTCCGTCGTGGGCATTTCGATTTCATCGCCGTAGTACATCAGCGCCGTGGATCGTGTGGTGAAGAGGATCGCGGCGAGCATCTTATCGATCGCTTTGTTGTGCACGCCATCGCCGTAGCGAAATGCGGTGCGTGGATTATCGTGATTGTCAAAGACGAACAACGGCTGGTTGCCGTGGATCTTTGTTTCCGCATCGCTGATGCGCTGCCGGAATTCGTGCGCATCGAGCTTTGGCTCGAACCCCACCTGCATGTCCATGGGCAACTGCAGTTCGTCGTGCTTGGAGCCGCCATACCACTTGTTCAACTCCTCCACATTGGGGAGATAGGTTTCTCCCACTAAGACGCGGTCGCCAGGATAGGTGTTGATCATGGAGCGCATGCGCTGGATGACGCCGTGCACTTCGGGCAAATTCTCCTGCAGGACCGTTCGCTCATTGGGATCGCCAAACTTGTTCCTGCCCGCAAGGACTTCTTCGTTCTTAAGGGAAGGATCTTCAAACAACGTCGGAACAGCATCGAGGCGGAAGCCCGCAACACCGCGATCCAGCCAGAAACGCAGCATGTTGTGCATGGCGTTTTCCACTTGCGGGTTGCGCCAGTTGAGGTCCGGCTGCTGAATATAGAAGTAGTGATAGTAGTACTGATCGGTTTTCGGGCTGAACTGCCAGGCTGAATGACCGAAGGTGCTGAGCCAATTATTGGGCGGCTGACCCGGACGTTTGCCGTCTCGCCAGATGTACCAGTCGCGCTTGGGATTTGTCCTCGAACTTGCGGATTCAATGAACCACGGGTGCTTGTCGGAGGTGTGGTTCATGACGGCATCCATGATGATCCGAATGTTGCGCTTGTTCGCCTCCGCCATAAGCCGGTCGAAATCAGCCAGCGTCCCGTACTGCGGATCGATGTTCTGGTAATCCGAGATGTCGTAGCCGAAATCCACCTGCGGCGAGGGATAGATGGGAGCAATCCAGATCGCGTCAACTCCCAGGTCCTTAAGGTAATCGAGCCGCTGCGTGATTCCATTCAGATCGCCGAGACCATCGCCATTCGAGTCCTGGAAGCTGCGAGGATAAATCTCGTAGATAACCGCGTGTTTCCACCAGGGATCGACGCTCGAGTGCGACGTCTGAGCGAGGCTCTGGATGCAGCCAAGCAAGCCAAGAGCACACGCGAGATACCCGATAACGACGTTCGTTTTGAATGAGGCCATGGATAAATATTCGAAATTCTCAACAGCTGTTCTTAAATGTTGCATATATTCATTTGGCCGACGCTTCACGGATACGGATATTCAAGGCGCCGATGTACTTATCAGCGGCTCCGTAGTAGCCGGTCAACTCCAGAGTGCGGTCATCCGTCCTCTCACTCTTCGCAACAGCCCCTTCGAGAAAAATAACGTTTGGAACGTTGCCGATTTTCTCCCACTCGAGCCTAGGCAGCGCAAATGGCCGGTCCGCGCGGGCAATTACACGTCGTGGGTCGTCGCGGTCGAAAAGAACCCAACCTGGGCCATACACGAGATGGTCATCGGCACCGTTGTACAACAGAAGAATGCCGGCGTGGGTCACGAATGGTGCGGGTCCGGGCTCCATGACACGGGAGTCGAATGCACCGGGACGGCGAGCGAGGACCGGTTGTTCAGTCGCATCTTTCCAATGGAGCAGGTCATTCGACACCGCAAGACCCATGTAATCCCGCGGTTTTCCATCGGAATCTGTCCGCGTTCCCAAGTAATACATCCACCACTGTCCCTTTATCTTTTCTGAAACGATAGCGCCGGATTTTGTCCACTGCGTGTTCCAGGTTCCGCGATAGGCCGGCAGGATCACGCCTCTACGTTGCCAGTGAAGCAGATCGGTTGAAGTCGCAAGGCACAGTTGAGCGGCATGCGTATCGTATGCCGTATACGTCAGATAATAGGTTCCACCGATTCTCACGACGCGCGGATCTTCCACGCCTCCATTCTTTTCGTAGGCGGCTTCCGGAGAAAGCACCGGGTCAGCCCTGACCGTAAAGTGCAAACCGTCGCTGCTCTCCGCATATCCGATTCGAGAAGTTTTCTTCCGGTCCTGGGCGCGAAAAAGAAGTACAGTTTTGTTTCCGATGTTTATCGCGGTTGGATTGAATAGCCCGAATTCCGACCAGCCCTCGGTGGTCGCGGGCCGGAGCAAAGGTTGGTTCGAAACTCGATCGGCCGTGATGGTAACAAGACCAGCGGGGGCGGCAAATAACTGGGCGCCGACCCACGCTTGAGAGAGAATGTGGAAATAGATTCCGTAACTGCAGACGTGCTTTGCGATGCGAAGTGTTAGGCCGCTTTGTCTGATGGCGCTCAGTGTGCCACTCGCTGCCGCCCCCGTCACTTTCAATCCCGCGGTCACTTTCAATAAAGATATCGCGCCGTTGGTTTTCAAACACTGCGCCGCGTGTCACCACCCGGGCGGCATCGGACCGTTTCCGCTTCTCACGTATCGGGATTTCCGAAAACGTGCGTCGCAGATTATGGTCGTGACACAAAGCCGCTATATGCCCCCTTGGCCGCCTGAGCCAGGATACGGTAGCTTCGCGAATGACCGTAGATTAAGCAACCAACAAATCCGGCTCATTGCCGATTGGATCAAAGACGGCGAACGGGAAGGAAGCCCGGGTGATCTGCCGATTGCCCCTCGTTTCACGAGTGAGTGGCAGATGGGACCACCCGACCTCGTTTTGCGCATGCCCAAACCATTCGTCATGCGGGCGAGTAGCGTCGATCTCTTTCGCAACTTTGTGATTCCCACCGGTCTCAAGCAAACGAAATATGTTCGAGGAATTGAGCTGCGCCTCAGCAACACGCGCTCAGTTCATCACGCCAACATCGTTCTGGATCGCACGGAATCGCTGCGCAGGCGCGATGGCGAGGATGGCCAACCCGGTTTCCCGGGAATGGATGTGATTACCGAAGCCGCTGCAAACGATTTCGACCCCGACTCTCATTTCCTCTTCTGGAAACCCGGTACGGTTTTACACCCCGAACCGGAAGACATGAGCTGGCGGCTCGATCCCGGCACGGACCTGATTCTCAATTTGCATCTCCAATCGACAGGAAAAGAAGAGACGATGCAGGCCGAAATTGGAATCTATTTCTCAGCCCGGCCGCCAACTCGATTTCCCATGCTCGTACAGCTCGAGCACGACGGAGCGATCGATATTCCAGCCGGGGACCGCAGCTTTGCCGTTACCGACAGCCTGACGCTTCCTGTCAACGTCGATGTGCTCGCGATTTACCCGCA
>JAVKSW010000153.1:0-6394 GCA_039583505.1 Bryobacteraceae bacterium
GTACTACACTCCGGGCGAGCAGATTGGAAATCAGTTCAACGGCCGATTCGATTTCAGCCTTACCCCCAATGACCTGATCTTCGCGTCCACCTACATTACGCACTTGAATTCATATTCCGCACAGGCTACCTCCTCGTCCGCACCCGACGCCGATACCTATCAGAAGCCGTTGAACACTGCCATCACTCTGGGCTATATCAAGAATTTCAGCGCGACAACCATTAATGAATTGCGCGGAAACTTCACTCGCTTTGCCGACAATCAGCTCAACGACAACTCAGGAGTTAACTTCGGGATTCCTCAGATCCAGGTAGAGTCCTATCCCACCGGAAACCTGCAAGTGGCCGGTGTCATCCAAAGCACCGACACGCCCGCAATCTTTGCGCAGAATACGTATGAAGTACGCGACACGCTTACAAAGGTCATGGGCAATCACACGCTCCACATCGGTGGCGAATACCGGTGGGAACAGGACAATGACAATCTGCTCGGAGGCGCCCGGCCTCTCTATTCGTTTTCAGGGCTGTGGAATCTGGCGAACAGCGCGCCAATCTTCGAACAGCTCTATGCGAATGCCAATACGGGCGGTGCCTCGAGCGCGGTCTTCTATTTCCGCGACCACCTGGGCGCTATGTTTGTCCAGGACGACTGGCACGTTACATCCAGTCTCACCGTGAATCTTGGCCTGCGCTGGGAGTATTTTTCGCCTCTGACCGAAGCCCGCGGCAATCTTGAGAATATCTTTCTGAATGGCAACGGCGCGACGGCGCTGGTCGGCGCGCAACTGCGCAAAACGAACCAACTATGGAATTCCAATTGGAAGGACTTCCAGCCAAGGATCGGTTTCGCCTATGCGCCCCTCGCTGCCCACGAGAAATTCGTTCTTCGCGGCGGATTCGGCATCCTTTACAATCGGCAGAACGATAACGTCTTTGCCAACATCAGGCAGGATCTTCCGACCAATTATTTCTACGGACTTTGCTGCGGAACCGTGTCGTCGCCCTTTAGCGGTGGCCAGATCCAGTTCTACACCGGCAATAGCAAATCGCCTACCAGCTACCCGGCGAATTCATTCCTGGCGACCGGAGTCAACCCCGCCACTGGAACTCCGAATGCGATTGGCGGAGGTACGCCTCCGGCTATCCAGGTTTACGGAGCGTGGCCAAACAACCCAGACGCCTACACCGATATCTATTCTCTTGAGACGCAAACGCAAGTCGCCAGGGACATCACCTTTACACTCGGGTACCAGGGCGCGCTGAGCCGTCATTTGGTACGGCTCTTCGATCAGAATTTCGTTTTCCCGCAAACCGTGGGAACCCAAAACAGTTACTTCAATGGCGTGTTCATTCCCACACCGGATGTGAATGCCTCCTATAACGCGATGTACGCGCGCATCGCCAAACAATTCTCGATGGGCTTTTCGGCGGACGCCACCTACACGTGGAGCAAGAGCATCGATATGCTGTCGGCGGAAGGGCCCGGCGCTCAGACCAATCAGACCGATCCCGTCCACGCTCAGACCGACGAATACGGCCCGTCCGATTTCGACGCTACTCACCGTTTCGTTGGGAACGGTCTCTGGACCCTCCCGATCTTTCCTCACGACAAGGGTTTGCTGCACGCTATTTTAGGCGGTTGGCAGCTTGGCGGAATTGTCACGGCCTACTCCGGATTCCCCTGGACCCCAGTCACTGGATTCCAGCAGTCGGTCGCTGCGCTGCCCAGTGCGGCAACTATTAAACCCACGCGACCGGTAGCCTATTTCAACAATGCCAACCAGAACGACCGTTCCAACACGTGTTTCATGAATGGCTGTACTTTCGGCGGAACGAACCCAACCGTCTCAATCGTCGGTGCGAACTATTTCAATATCGCGCAATCGGGCCCTCCCGGAATCGGCCGTAACTCGTTTCGCGGGCCCGGGTTCTTCTCTACCGATGCCACTCTCTCCAAGCGCTTCGCCGTGCCGCGTTTCGGCGAGGATACGGGAATCGAGCTCCGGGCGTATGCGTTCAACGTATTTAACCAGTTGAACCTGATGCCGTTTGCCTTTGGCGATAACGACGCCCATGTTGAAAATGCGAATTTCGGGCGCCCCAGCGGTGCCTTGGCCGGACGGTCCATGGAACTACAGGTACGGGTCACCTTTTAACCGGCGAATATCACGCCCTAAACGCCACGTATTATAGAGATGTGGGCTCTGGTAGCTGGAACCGCTGGCTGCGTGGCCCGCGTCTAAAATAGCGGGACGGATCTTCCCAATTTCCGGAAAAGCACCTGACCTGAAGTGAGACGCAAGGACATTCGCTTCTCGCGCCGCGAGTTTCTGTTGTCATCCGCGGGCGCAACTCTCCTCGCGCGAAATGCCTTCGCTGCGAACCCGCCTGGAACTTCGGCGCCCCTCAAACCCGATGAGCGCAAGTTTCTGGAAGACTTTGCCAGGCGCTGCTCGCTGTATTTTTGGGAGCAGGCGGATCCGCGCACCGGAATCGTAATGGATCGAGCCAGGAACGATGGCGCTCGCTCCGGCCGTAACGTAGGGAGCGCCGCCGCCACCGGCTTTGGCTTGACTGCTCTCTGTATTGCCGCCAGCCATGGTTGGCAGCCCAAGGAACAGGTTCGCGCCCGCATCCTGACCACCCTTCGCTATCTTTGGGTCCACGCCTTTCACGATCACGGTTGGTATTACCATTTCATGGACGCCACCTCCGGCGAACGCAGGCTCGGCTCGGAGCTCTCGAGTGTCGATACCGGTTTGCTGCTCTGTGGCGTTTTGACGGCCGCGGGATATTTCCCCACCGACCGCGAAATTCAACTTCTCGCCCATCAAATCTTCGATCGCGTCGACTTCGGCTGGATGTTGGCCGGAAGTCCGCTCCTGCTTTCCATGGGCGTCTCGCCCGGATCCGGATTTCTGAAGGCGCGCTGGAGCACGTACAGTGAAGCCTCGGTTCTCTACCTGCTCGCAATCGGGTCCTCGCGCCATTCGATTCCTGCCGATAGCTGGTATGCCTGGCTTAGGCCCGAGGTGCACTATGGCCAGTGGATCTTCATCAGCGGCGGACCACTGTTCACACACCAGTTCTCCCACGCTTGGGTCGACTTCCGCCACCAGCGCGACGGCGATCCTTCCTACAAGGACTACTTCCAGAATTCGCAGTTCGCAACGTATGCCCACCGCGATTTCTGCCTCAGCCTGCAATCCAGATACTCCGATTACGGGCCGAATATGTGGGGCATCACGGTGTCCGATAGCCCCAGTGGATACGTTGTCTGGGGTGGGCCGCCCTATGCGGGACCCATCAACGGCACGTTGGTCCCCTGCGCAGCCGCCGGGTCTTTGATGTTCGCGCATGAGATCTGTCTTCCCGTCTTGCGCGAGATGTACAACGTCTATGGCGAAAAGATCTACCAGCGCTATGGCTTCGCGGATGCCTTCAATCCCAATTGGCGGGATCAGAAATTGTGGGTGAATCAGGACGTCGTCGGCATCGACGTTGGCATCTCGCTGCTGAGTATAGAAAACCTGCTCACCGGCAACGTGTGGCGCTGGTTTATGCGCAATCAGTATATTCAGAGCGCAATGGAGCGCGTTGGATTTCGCCTCGCAACCCCTGGCATTGTTCTTCGCGAAACAAGAACCGGAGCGCGCGGAGCGTAGCCCCGCGCCTTTATTTACTCCGTCTGGTCTAGTCCGCCGCTTAGCGCTTCCGCTGGCCCTTCAGGACCTTCTTTACTTTTCGTTTATTGGAGCCGCGTGCTTCCGCGGAGGGGCGCTTGGCTTTGGGAGCGGCTTTCTTCCGCGCGGCGCGTTTCAGCCGCTTGCGTTCTTCTCTGTCTTCTACGTGCGTTGTGTTCATTCGTCCACTCTCATGCCTGCGTATTTCTCGACAATCTTCTTCAACCCGTATCCCGGGAAACTTATAGTCAGTTTCGCATCCTCGCCTTCGCCTTCGCGTCGAAGCACGGTACCGCGTCCGTACTTTGGATGTTGAATCACCGCGCCGGCTCGGAACGCCGATCCGGAACGGGCGCCCCCCGGGCGCAAATTCGGCGCCGGGCGCGCTGCCGGCGGCACTGTACTCGCGGGCTTTGGTGGCTGGTGAGATTGCCCACTTCGAGTGAAGCCCGAGGGCGGTGGCATGCCGCGTTCCGCGAAGAACTGCTGAATGTTATCCACCGAATTGTAAGTGCGGCCAGTGTACAGGTTCCGCTTTACGGATTGACGGACCTCATCCTGTTCGGCGAACAGGTCCACTTCTTCGGTGTACCGCTGCTTGGAAGCGGACAATCTCTCGCGCAGGCTGGATGGCACCTCGTTCAGGAACCGGGAAGGTAAACAGACTTCCGGCTGCGATCCGCCATACCTTCGGCGATAGCGCGCCCATGTCAGATACAGCCGCTTCTCCGCGCGCGTCATGCCGACGTAGCACAGCCGCCGCTCTTCTTCCATCGCCGCCTCGGAATTCAGCGAGCGGCTATGCGGGAATATGCCCTCCTCGAGCCCCGCGATGAAGACGTTGGCGAACTCGAGCCCCTTGGCGTTATGCATGGTCAGCAAGGAGACCGGCGCGCGCTCGTCTACGGAATCCGCATCCGATACCAGCGCGGCGTGATCGAGAAACTCAGATGCCGTTTCACCTCGCTCTGCTGCTTCCGCTGCCGCGTTCACCAGTTCTTCCAAGTTGGCAAGCCTCGACTCCGAATCCGGCGAAGTATCGTTCTTCAGCATCAGCTCATAGCCGGTTTTCTCGAGAATGTCGCGCAAGAGCTCGTGCACGGGCTTCGTCTCAGCCGTCTCGCGGAGCCCATTGATCAGAGCCAAAAACGAATGGACCGCTGAATCGGCGCGCGCCGGCAAGACTTTCTCCCCCATCAGCTTAGGGAGAGCGTTCCACAAGCTCATGCCGTGTTCCAGTGCGAACTTCTCGATCTGCTCGATCGTGCCTTTCCCGATTCCTCGGGCGGGAGTGTTGATGACCCGCAGCAAGCTCACCGAGTCCTGCGGACTCAGCAGTACTTTCAGATACGCGAGAAGATCCTTTACCTCAGCGCGCTGGTAGAAACTGAATCCGCCAACGACCAGATACTTCCGCCCGTAGCGCCGCAGCGCTTCTTCAATCTGCCGCGACTGGAAATTGGTCCGGTACAGAACCGCGACACGTTCCTTCGGGCTCTTCGCCAATATTTTCTCGATCGTGTCGGCGATAAACAGCGCCTCGTTCTCACCATCAGGCGCTTCGTAGTAGCCAAGCCTTGCGCCTGAGTCCGAGTTGGTCCAAAGCCATTTGCCTTTCCTCTCTTTGTTGTTGGCGACCACAGCGCTCGCCGCTTCCAGGATGTTCTTCGTCGACCGGTAATTTTGCTCTAACCGGATCACAACTGCATCCGGATAGTCCCGCTCGAAATCGAGAATGTTGCGGATGTCCGCGCCTCGCCAGCCGTAAATCGATTGGTCTTCATCGCCGACCACGCACACATTGTGCCGCGTCTCGGTGAGTAGGCGCATCAATTCGTACTGGCTGCGGTTGGTGTCTTGATACTCGTCAATCATGACGAATTCGTAGCGCCTGTTATATAGCTGCCGCAGCGCATCGTCGTGCCGCAGGACGCGCACCGATTCGAGCAGCAAATCGTCAAAATCGAGAGCATTTGCCTGGCGAAGCCGCTCTTCATAGACGTCATAGATTTTGGCCAGGCGCGTAAGATTGGGCTCGGTGGCCGCCTTGAACCAATCCGCCGGCGTCTCATTGTGGCTCTTCCCGTGACTGATTCGCGAGAGCGCAGCCCGGTACTGCATGAATTTCTCATCCAGCCCGAGCTGTTTATAGATCGACTTCATCAGCGCGAGCTGATCATCGTCATCGTAGATGGTGAACTGGCGCGTGAAGCCGGGCCGAATATCGGTGAGAGACCCGCCATCGCGCCTCAGCAAACGAACGCAAAAGGAGTGAAAGGTAGAGACCAGCGGCGTTCCAGCGGAGGTCTCGCTGCTGAGCAGACCGTGGACGCGGTCGCGCATCTCGGCCGCGGCTTTATTCGTGAAGGTGACCGCTAAAACCGCGGGACCGGGGACGCAATGCGCCTCGATCAGGTGCGCAATGCGATGCGTGATGACCCGCGTTTTTCCGCTTCCGGCACCCGCGAGCAGCAGCAACGGGCCTTCCACGTGTTTGACAGCTTCGCTTTGTTGCGGATTGAGACCTGCAAGGAAATCCATGGACTGAGAGGGCAGGGGAGAGCGTTTTCAGAATAACATCGCAAAGCGAAATGCTCGAACGTCCAGTAGTCTAGAAATAGCCATGATCCTTACGGCCATTTGATGCTCCGCCGAATCGTCGCTTGCGTCTTTGCTCTGACAGCGTCGTTCTGGATTGCCGAGGGCCATCCG
>JAVKSW010000154.1:0-6368 GCA_039583505.1 Bryobacteraceae bacterium
CGGATCGTGATGTCGCTTTTCCCGGCTTGAAATTCAGGCAGATATTTTGTAACAGGATCGTCCAGCCGTATCTTGCCTTGCTCAAACAGCTTCATGACAGACGGCGTCGTAGCCACCACTTTCGTCAGTGAAGCGATGTCGAAGATGGTGTCAGCGGTCATCGGTTCGCGGTGCGGCACCAGCGACCGCGATCCGTACGCCTTTCGATAAACTACCTGCCCGTTGTGTCCGATGATCAGCACGGCGCCAGGAATCAGCGCACTCTGAACAGCTTCGTTGAGGATCTCATCTACCTGCGGATATGGTTGGGTCGAAAGTTCCTGTTGCCGAGCAGTGAGGGCGCTTGCCAGAAGCAGAAGAACGATAGTCGATCTCATGACGGATCGAATCAGGAGAGCTTGCTCGCGATTTTCTCGAGTACCTCAGCCAGTTGCAGATCTTTTTGCGTGATGCCGCCTGCGTCGTGAGTCGTCAAATCGATCGAAACGCGATTATACACATTCGACCACTCCGGATGGTGATTCATCTTCTCGACGAGCACTGCCGCGGTTGCCATGAATCCAAACGCATGCGCGAAATCGGCGAATTTATAATCGCGGTGAAGTTTTTGATTCTGCAAGCTCCATCCGGGTAGCCGCTGTATTGCCGAAGCCAAATCCTGCTCGTTCAACTTATTTGATGCCATTTCGCCATTGTAGTGGCCACGCGTCGGCCAACACGGCTGACGTACTCGCCGAGGACTTACTTACTCAATTTCCTGAAGTATTCGGCCACAGCATCCCGGTACTTTTCTGGCGCGGATTCGGGTGCGCCCGTGCGCGCCCCTTGTGGTTCCTGCTGACCTAGGCGTTTATTGAGCTCCAGTTCCAGACGTTCGAGACTCGCGGCGGCGTCCTGACTGATGCGTGCGTCGAGCAGCCCCGATTGCGCGCCTGTAAGATGCCGCAAATTCCACAGCGCCCCATCGATGTAGCCGGACAGCGCCCGGTCTCTGGGATCCATTTGCCCGCGGAGCCCGTTCAGTTGTCCGATGGCATCTCGCACTTCGCTCGGATTGAGCGTTCCGCCGCCACGCGGATCCGGCGTGCCCCCCGACGCCTGCTCTCCCGAATCGCCATTTTGCTGCGCACGCGCTTCCAACTGTTCGCGCAACCCGCGAAGTTGCGCGAGCGCTTCCGACGTTCTAGCGGGCTGCCCGTTCGGCCCCGCCTGCTTATCCGATTTCACAGCCTCTTGAAGATCTCGCAACTCACGGCTAAGCTGCTCCAGCCCCGCCGTCATGCTGTCTTCCATTCCGAGATTACGGTCGCCGTAGCCTTGCCGCATCCATTCCGCGTCTTTTTGTAATCGCAGCGCCAACTCTTTTTGTTCGGCCTCTGAAAGAGCCTGCCGCAATTTCGAGGAAGCATCCGGTTGAGACCCCTCGATACTCTGCGCCTGCTGCTGCATCTGCCGTTCCAGTTGGTCCAATCCTCGCGCCAGTTTCTCTTTCTCGCCGGCCACGGCCTTCTCTTGCTCCGTCGCGGATCGATTCGGCTGCATCATTTGCTGCCAATTCCGACGCCGGAATCCGTAACCATACCCGAAGCTGTTCGGGTCGTTCATCTCCGGCATCGAATTGTCCCCTTCAGCAGTCGTGAACGGGCGATTTCCGAAGCGCTTGCTCGAATCCGGGTCCCCATACATCCGCTTCATCCGTTCCGCAAGCTCCTTCTGGGCATTCGCCATTTCCTGCGCTCGCTGCGCCAGGTCGGACATCGAATCGCCAGCCTGCTGATGCAGCAGTTTGTTCAACAGATCCTGGGCTTCTCGAAGTTCGGAGGCGGCACGCTGTTGCGCGGTCGCGTCCCGACCGGTGACGGCTTTACGCATCTCCTCCTCAGCGCGCTGCAGCCCTTCCATGGTTTGCCGCAACCCTTCGGCGGTCTGGCGATCTTGAGACCCAGCGGAAGACGAGCTCTGCTGCCGGCTCTGGCCGCTGGAGCTGGATTGTTGCCCCTGCGAATTCTGCGTCAGTTGCTGCATCTGCGCGCGTAGCTCCTCCGCTTCGCGCCGAAGCTGCTCCTCCTCCCAGCGCTGCTCAAACGGCTTCTGTTGGCTGTTCTGCGCCGCGAGTTCCTGCTGCCGTTGCGCCAGCATCTTTAACCGTTCAAACGCTTTGTCGATTGCTTTTTGCTGATCGCTCTGCGAATCAGCGCTGGATTGCCCGGTCTCGTACTGATTCTTACTCGTATCCAGTTCCAGATCGAACATTCTTGCCAGATCGCGTTGTGCCCCGCCGCCGGCCATGCCGCGGCCCGCCTGCCCGAACGCCACCTGAATGTCGCGGAACAGCGCTTCGGCCCTTAGCAAGGATTGAAGCGCCTTCTCTTCCGGCGTCAGCGCATCGTGCCATTTGCCGGGCTTCAATTCGCCTACCGCATCGTCCATCTGCGAGGAGGCCTGGGTCATCAGCTTTGAAAAATCCTGAAACTCTGAGTTTGCGGAACCCAGCTCGCGGCTGGCCATTCGATCAGCAAGCGTCTTGGCCTGCTGCCCGAGCTTTCCTTGAAGCTTCGACAGAAAACGCGCGTCCTGTTCGAGCGCCGCCCGGGGCTTGTTGCCGTTCCTGATTTCATTGAATGTTCCAGCAATGATTTGCTTCTGGCGTTCGGATATGTCCCCGTCCTGATTGCCGCCCATGCCCATCCCGCCGCCACCCATTTGCTGTGACTGGCTGAATTTGAAATCGAACGGCTCGGCTTGCGCAAACATGATGTCGCTCTGCGAGGTTGTCTTCGCATCGCGCGCGGTCGCGTAAAAGCTGACCAGATCGCCGGGTACAACTTTGAAATTTTCAAGGTATAGCGTAGTCGTTCTCTCGGCTTCCTTCACGCCTTTCTTTTTCAGCAGCGGGACAACCTGCTCCGGACCGCCGTTCACCGAATAGTGCAGTTCGAGATCCTGGACGCCAAAATCATCGGATGCATTCACCGTTACGGGAACTTCTTCGATGGGACTGACACGTGGATCATGCCCCGGCCGCAAAATCTTAACCGAAGCCGGCTCGTCTTTCTTGGCTTCGATGAAGTAATCGTCGCTGATACGCACCATCTCGCCACCATCCAGAGCGGCAACGTGGTACGATCCGTTCTTCTGTACTGCCAACCGCGCGGTCAGCCAGTTCCCTTCACCGTGAGCGAGTGGCACCTTCGACCCGTTCTCCAGAACCAGTGCCCCGTGCTCGAGCGGCCGGTCCGTCAAGATCGAGATGTCAGCGTGACTGCCTTCTACGGCTCGCACATCACCGCCCGGATCCTGAACCACGTCCATGAGACCGAGCCCCGACGGGAAGTGCAGTGCGACACGCACGCGCTTCACACCCGGCAAATCTTTAACATGTATGGTGAAATGCTTCGATTGCGCCGCACCGGCACTGACGTAGTACTCCACCGCATCCGAAAGACCAGCGAACAGAAACTGATAGCCATTCCCGTCCGATTTCGGCTGCATGCCGGCCGCTTCCCACTTCAACCCGCTCCCATACTTTGCATGAATCTCGACATTGTGCTCCGAGAGTCCCAGCAACTGCGCGGTGATGAGCTGATCGGATTTCCGGCGGATGGTCGCATTGCCCGGTTGCACTCCTATGTCATAGAACGGCCGTTTTCCTGCATGCGAATTTCCGGTCCAGAGCAGCCCGGCGCCATAGCCCCAATACCCCGGTCCCGCCGCAATCAGCCATAGCAGGACCGCTGCTGCCACCGCTCCGGAACCAAGCAGCGCTACCAGCAACCGCGTGGGCGTGAGTTGTTCGACCTTATATTCCCGGGCAACGCGTAATGCATCCTCGGCGATCAATTCGGTAAACGGGTTCGCCGGATCCGCCCGCTCAGCCACGGTTAACAAGCGCTGCTCAAATCCGGGAATACGTTGTTCCGCCAGGTGAGTTACGCGCCGGCGATTCAGCTTCAGCAGCGGAATTGCCAATAACAACGCTACCGCCGCGCCGACAACCAAAAACAGAACGATTCGCAGTGGAAGAACGACATGCTGCGCAAACACGTAGCGATTACTGATCCAGACCAGCAGAAGCGTAAGGACCAGGGCCAAAGCCGCAACTACGGCCGTTGCGCGCGTCACCACAAGCAGCCGAAGCCGCAATTGGAGGCGTCCCAAATATGCATTCAATTGTTCGAGCGCTGTCATGCCGCCTGCCTTTCTTGCTTCAGGTACCGGGTCGCAAATATCGATTCGATCAACGCTGCCAGCAGGGCCAGAATCATGGCATCGCGCCACAGACTCCAGGGGCGAGTCTGCCGCTCAACCGTTCCGGATTGAAGTTCGGGCGCCGTGCTCCCAGTATTGCGCCACAAGGCCAGGGTTTCCTCTGGGACTGGCCTCAGGTCCGACTCGCGACGGTCCGCATGCACGGCCATCAGCAGCCGCCGCCGATCTGCGCGTTGCACTTCGTAGAATCCGTCTTGCGCCAGATTGAAGCTCAGCGCCTTTGTCGCCTCGTTCAGTGCCAACTCATGCTTTCCATCGGGGCCGATGAGGTCGGCAGCGGTTCCTTGATTCTGCGTCCGCCGCAGCGCAACGGGAGTTCCCGCCACCACGCTAGACGGTGTTTCCTCGGTTCTGGCAAGGTAGCGCGCGGTCTGCACAACAAAGGGCACAAACGACGCATGCAAAGGAAAATCGTTGGTGGAATTGTCCACGGTGGAAGCAAATATCAGCAGTCGGCCTTCACCCATCGCTTCTTCGACCAGCAATGGCGAACCATCCGCAAGCTTCGCGATAATGCGCGCGTTGGTCTTTGGAATGAGCCGTGCAGAGTCGGAAAACTGCACGTTTTCAAAATGTCCCGCCCCCACCAGCGCCGGATGCTGGCCGTCGACGAATCCAGCGCCTTCAATCTCGCGCGCTTCGCTCACGCGATCCATCGAGAGCGGAACGCGTCCTCCGCGCGTTGTTTTGGGACCCAGAACGATCAGCGCCGCGCCGCCTCGGGATATATAAGTGCAGAGCGCCTGCGCTACATTCTGACCCAGGTCTGCCGTGTCATTCAGCACGACAAACGCGTACTTGGAAAAAACATCATTGCCGGCCTGCTCGGCGGGCTGGGGCTCGACTGTCAAGCCCGCGTCTACAGCAGATTCCATTGCGGCCCTGTAATAAAACGGTTCGCGTGCGCGTCCGCTGGCATAGAGGAAAAGAATCCGCCGCGGATCCGAGCGTTCTGTCGAAAACGGAAATGAATCGTCGTTCGGCAGGCCATCGCCCGGTTCGATACGAATCTGTCCTCGATGCGCGCCGTAAGGTACATCGAAACCTAAAAACTCGGCCTGCGCTCGCCCATTCGCCGGTACGTTCACCTCTTTGGAAGCGATCACCCGGTTATCCAGCAGAAGGGAAACCTTGCGTCGCGCTGGTTCGGTTGCGAATCCCGCCACAGTGGTAGTCAATCGTGTGTGCTTGGCTTCATAAACGTGTGCCGATGTCGTAACCGTTTCGACAGCCCAGTTCGGTGCTTTGCTGCGTCCTATTTTGTGCAGCCGCAGAATCGTGTGCGGTCCTAGCTGCAGGTCGCGAAAACCGGCCGGCATCGACGTTTGCTGCATGTCGCTGATGAAATGCACTGCCAGCTCCCTACCCGTGGTCTGACCCATAACGCGCAATGCTCGTGCGAGTTCGCCAAACGAGCTCGCCGCGTCGTCCGCATGAACTGAATCGATGGCGGCGCGCAGGATGCCCCGGTCGAACTCCGGCTGAGTGAGATTTTCGACGCTCGAATCCAGGGCGATCACTTGCGCCATGTCGCGGCCGCCCAACCCGTCGACAATCCGATGCGCCTCCAGCTTCGCCTGCTCCATCCGATTGCCGTAGCGCATACTGAACGAACGGTCAAGCGCGACCACCGTCAACTTCCGCCGGCTCGACACCGCGGCCGTGCGCCTTACGAACGGATTCGCGAATGCGAGCGTCAGCAGCAGCAGTAGCACAATCCGCATCGCCAGTAGCGCCAAATACCGCAAGCGCCGGTGCTTCACCGAGCTCTGCACCCGTCTTTCGAAAAACATCAGCGAACTGAACGGCTGTGGCGTCCGCTTATATTGCCGCAGCAGGTGCAGCCAGAGAGGGAGACCGACGGCCACAGCGCCCGCTAAAAACCAGGGAGAAAGAAAGCCCATTACGTCCTCCCTTGTCGAACCGTGAAGTACTCGCGCAACGCACCATCGAGTGGCCGGTCGGTGCGCAGCAGAAAATATTCAATTCCGGCCCCTTGCGCTTTGGATCGCAAGGTTTGAATGTGGGCTTGTATTTTTTCCGGATACTCCGAGCGAGCATAATCGGGCGAAGCTTCAATCGCATCCTCGGTTTCCATG
>JAVKSW010000155.1:0-6367 GCA_039583505.1 Bryobacteraceae bacterium
ATTCAGACCAGCTCCGGCCATGACCACATTGCGTCTCATACAGTTATCTGGGCTGCGGGAGTAGAGGTATCCGAGTTTGGAAAGCAATTAGCGAAACGCACCGCGGCGCCGACGGATAAAGGGGGGCGCATCAAAGTAAACCCCGACCTGACGGTGCCCCACTTCCCCGGGATTTTCGTTGTAGGCGATCTTGCAGTCGTAACGAAGCCGGATGGGAAGCCACTGCCCGGCGTCGCCCAGGTCGCAATGCAAGGCGGAACGTACGCCGCGAAAACGATCGTGAAGCGCCTCGCCGGCGAGCAAGAGGTCAAACCGTTTCATTATTTCGACAAAGGCGACATCGCGGTCATCGGGCGTGCGGCAGCCGTCGCGAATGTGTTCGGAGTTCATCTATCCGGCTTAGTTGCGTGGCTCGTCTGGCTTTTCATTCACCTCCTCTACATCGTCGAATTCCAAAGCCGGATTCTGGTGCTGATCGAGTGGGGCTTCCTGTATTTGACTTACAACCGTGGGGCGCGCCTGATCACGGGCAATGCAGCCGCAAACTCGGTCACCACCCCGGAGCCGCTCAAGAATGCAGCCAAGAATTGATTGCGGTGGTACTTTAGTACGGTTGCGACATGGAGCTGCTGATCTCCGGCCCGGAAGGCCTCTCCAAGACGGTGGAGTTGCGAAAGGATTCCCTGTCTCTCGGTCGCTCCGCCGATAACGATCTCGCCTATCCCGAAGACCCGTGGCTCTCGCGTTATCACTTGTGCTTCGAGCGCCACGAGAATAGCTGGTTCGTCAAAGACTGCGCGAGCCGGAACGGCACGGTGGTCAACGCAGCAAGTCTCAACACTCCGCATCGCCTGAACGCCGGCGATCGCGTCTATGCCGGTCACCTGACCATCGAGGTGCGAGACCGAGGCGGCGATCAGAAGAAAAACATCATCTCTTTTGTTCCTCAAAGCGAGGAGAAGAGCACGCGCGAGGCGACCATTGTCACCAGCCTCGATAAGGTGCTTGGGAAGGCTGCGAAATCGGGGCCGCATCAGCAAGCCGGACCGACCCTCAGCACAGCGCGTGGAGTTCGCGCACTCATCCGGGCCGGCCAGGAGTTGGCCGGTCACCAGCCGCTGCAGGAACTCTTTCAATCGATCATGAATCTCGCGCTATCGGCGGTGGAAGCCAAACGCGGCGTGATTCTTACGCTCGAGGATGGCGAACTGGTGGTGCGCGCCAGCCAGGGCGAGGGATTCTCGATCAGCACGGCGGTGCGCGATCGGGTGATCCGCGAAAAATGCTCGCTTGTGATCAGTGACGCGCAACTGGATGACGCGCTGAAGGAACAGAAGAGCATCGTCATGCACAGCGTTCGCAGCATGATGGCCGTACCGCTCCAGACAGGCGATCACGTGATCGGGTTGATCTATGTGGACAACGGGGCTTTTCTCCGCCCGTTTTCCACCGAAGATCTCGACCTTCTTACGGTGATGGCGAATGTCGCTGCCATTCGCATCGAGCATGCACGTCTGACGACGGTGGAGCAGGCGGAAAAACTGATGGAATCCGAGCTTGCCCAAGCCAGCGAAATTCAGCAGAGCCTGTTGCCTCCTGAAGCGCCCAAGGTTCAAGGCTACGATCTCGCCGGTTACAACCTCCCGTGCCGCACAGTAGGAGGCGACTACTACGATTTCCTGCCCTACAAGGACGGCCGGCTCGGGATCGTTGTCGGGGACGTTTCCGGGAAAGGGTTGCCGGCTGCGCTACTCATGTCGAGTCTGCAAGCGCGCGTTCAGATGCTGGTTGAGACCGCGCCCGATCCTGCTGCGGCGGTAACTACCTTGAACCGCAATTTGGCGGAGCGCGCGCTGCTCGGCAAGTTCATCACATTTTTCTACGGCCTGCTTGACGCCGCGACCGGCACGCTGCAGTACAGCAACGCAGGGCACAACTATCCACTTTTACTGCGCGCCAGCGGCGAAGTCGAAGAGCTTTTGGGAAGTGGGATGGTAATGGGAATTCTCGCATCGAATACCTATCAGCTTCTGGACAAGAAACTGGAGCGCGGCGACCTGCTGGCGCTCTACAGTGATGGCGTCACTGAAGCGTGCAGTCCGAGTGGCGAGGAATTGGGCGAGACCGGCCTTGCGAAATTCCTGCTGGCGCACAGGTCCCAATCCTGCGCGGAGTTGGTAGCCGCATTAGCGGATCACGTTCGCAGTTGGTGCGGCAAGAACGCCTCGTTCGCGGACGATTTCACGATCGTGCTGGTGCGCCGGGAAGCTTAGCCAGAACGGCTTCGACTACTTCTTGCGTGGAGTTTTGACCGCCGAGATCGGGAGTCCGCACCTTTCGTTCGGCCAGAACGGACCGGATCGCCGCCTCGATGCGACTGGCGGCGTCGATCAGTCCGAGGTGGTCGAGCATCATCGCGGCCGAAAAAATCGCAGCGAGCGGATTCGCAATTCCCTTCCCCGCTATATCGGGCGCGGAGCCGTGAACAGGTTCGAACATCGAAGGGAATGTCCGGGTGGGATCGATGTTCGCGCTCGCCGCCAGTCCAATACTGCCGGTGACGATGGCCGAGAGGTCGCTGAGGATATCGCCAAACAGGTTCGAACCCACCACGACATCGAACGTTTGCGGGCGCCGAACAAAGTTCATCGCCGCCGCGTCCACCAGCAAGGACTCGGTCCCGACATCGGAATACTCCGCGGCGATCTCAGTGAAGATGCGGTCCCAGAGCACCATCGTGAAGCCCTGCGCGTTGGACTTCGTGATGGAGGTCACCTTGCGTTTTCCATTACGCTTGCGCGCCAGCTCGAAGGCAAATCGAATGATCCGCGCAACTCCATGGCGGGTGAAGACCGCCGTTTGGATTGCCAGCTCGTGCGGGTGAGCCGGATGCACGAATCCACCGACCTGCGCGTATTCGCCTTCGGTGTTCTCTCGGACCACGAGCATGTCGACGTCACCGGCATTCAGGGCTTTGAGAGGCGACGAAACACCGTCATATAGAATCGCCGGCCGGACGTTGGCGAACTGGTCAAAGCTGCGCCGAATGGGAAGCAGCAGACCGTTCAACGTGACATGATCCGGAACCTGCGGATGGCCGACAGCACCGAGCAGGATGGCGTCGTGCGCACGCAACTGCTCGATTGCATCGGCCGGCATCATGCGGCCATGCTGAAGGTAATAATCGCTGCCCCATTCGTAGAAGACAGGCTTAAGCACTGCGCCCGGGATCGAGGCTGCACGGCGTGCAACCTCGAAGGCGGCGGACGTCACTTCGCGACCGATCCCGTCGCCAGGGATCAGCGCGATGGAGAAACGGGTATTCAGGTTATTGCGGGCCGGAGCCAGGCGGCTGGGTCGGGGGTTGGGTAGGCATTTGATTCATGCCTGGCGTTTGGGCGCTCGGCGGAGTTCCGATCTTAACTCCGATCACTTCACCGGAGACGACCAGTTCGACGCGCCGGTTCAGTTTGCGGCCCGAGGCGGTATCGTTCGAGGCAACGGGGTAATTCTCGCCGTAGCCGGTGGCCGTCATGTTCGCGGTATTCACTCCCTGTTGAAGCAGGAAGTCGCGTACGGCATTGGCCCGCTGTTCGGAGAGCTTCTGGTTAAATTCGGCGGTGCCGGTGCTGTCGGTGTAGCCCTCCACTTGGAGATTCAATCCGGGATGGGAGGCCACGATACCGGAAATTTTCGCGAGCGCCAACTGCGCGGGTGATTTCAAGGTGTACTTACCGGTATCGAACAAAACATCTTGCATGTTGACAACCAGGCCGCGGGGGGTTTCGCGGGTCGGAAGAACCGCATTGAACTGCTGGAGCAATTGCTCGCGCAGTTGATTCTTTTCCATTTCAGCTTGCTGGCGGAGGCGGTCCGCCTCGGCTGCGGACTGCTGGGCTTTCTGCGCATCGAGAGCAGACTGCGCGCGTGCCGCGTCCGCCTCCTGCTTTGCTCTCTCGGCCTCCTCACGTTGTTGGGCCGATAACCGGGCCTGCTCCTGGGCCTGCTGGGCTTGTCGGGCTTGTTCTTCGGCCTGCTGCTGCGCCTGTGTGGCCTGCTGCTGTGCGGCAGCCTGGCGCGCGGCCGCTTCCTGGCGCTCCTGGTCTAAAGCGAGTTGCTGCTGACGCCGCAGAGATATGGTTCGCGCATCTTCGGCCTGCTGAGCCGCTTCTTTCGCAGTCATGATGGTGGGCTTCCACTCTTTACGCGACTGATAATCTTCGGCCTGACTCAGCAGGCTGGAGGCTTTCTGATAGGTATCTCCCGCAAACTGATCGGCCTTGGCATACTTCGCAATCTGAACCGCGTTGATGGCCTCGTACAGCTCGAGCGGGCTCTTCTTGCTCGAATTCAAATCAACAGGATGCAACTGGGATTCGGGAACCTGGTACTCATAAGCGCCACGGGTCAGCAATTCGTATTTGGCATTGACCGTTTCCCACTTGCCCTGGGTGTCGGTTCGAGTGATGTTTTCCATCACCACTACATCGCTGGGCTGCCTGACGGCGAAATAGGGCTCCGCCGTAATGATCAACCCGAACGCCTGCAGATCGGTGGTGACATCGCCTTTAAAGTTGCCGCTTGAATCGACAACTACTTCGCCCAGATTGGATGCGTGGCCCTCGGGAGTAATGGCCCAAAGGACGTAGGTCAGATAGAGGGGACCGAAGTTACGCGCCGAAGGGAGATCTTTCACATCGAGCTTTATCTCCATGTGCCCGAGCCGACTGTTGACGTCCGCGGTGCCCTTGGCTTGGGGTGCAAGCGTAGTACCTTGAAAGTTGATCTTGGTCCACCCGCTACGATCGCGATAGCTGACCGCCTGGATGGAGCGCGATACTACCTGGACGCGGTAGACGGGAACGGAACCGCCGGGCGGTGGATTTTGCGGAATGGTCTGAGTGGGGTTGGGCTCCTGGGCTAGCAGCGCCAGGGGCACACAGACAAGTAGAGTAGATGCGAACAGTCTCATAAATAACCTAATCGGCAAATGCAAGGCGAGGTCCAAACACGCGTGCCGCTTTCTTTTCAATTATATAGTGCCTCTTCCGTACCGGCAACGCCTGGTACTTTTTGCAGCTTGCGTACCGCAACTTGGTACTAAGCCGCTAAGATCGTAATGTGACTCCGCCCGAGCTGCAGCGCCCGGAGGCGAGGCCAACCTCCCTATTCGCATCGCCGCTCCTCCCGATTTTCCTGATCGTGGCCGTCGATGTACTTGGCTTTACGATCATTCTCCCGCTGCTGCCGTTTTATTCCGAGCGGCTGGGCGCCTCCCCGACGGTGGTTGGCGAGCTGGTCTCTACCTACGCCTTTTGCCAACTGATCGCCGGACCGATTCTGGGGCAGCTTTCCGATCGCCTTGGCCGCAGGCCCATTCTGCTGGTCAGCCAGGCTGGAACACTGGCGGGGTTTATCCTGCTGGCTTTCTCCCGGCACATCTGGCTGCTGTTTGTGGCGCGAGCGATCGATGGCGCGACGGCCGGCAATCTCACCATCGCGCAGGCGTACATCAGCGATGTCACCCGGCCGGAGCAGCGCGCCAAATCATTTGCGCTGATCGGCATCGCGTTCGGGTTCGGCTTTCTCGTGGGACCGGCGATCTCCGGCTTTCTAGCTCGCTATGGCTATGCAGCTCCGATTCTGCTGGCCTCCGCACTTTCCTTCACCACCATCCTGTGCACCTTCTTCCTGCTGCCGCGCCGCGAAGCGGTTCATGAACAGAATGAAGCGGCGGCTGACGATCCGGGTCCGGGCGGCAGACGCTTATCGTTGATTTCATGGGGAGAATATCGCAAATACTTCCGTGATCGGGAGCTGGCGCGCTTGCTGGCCCAATGGCTGCTGTTTTCCTTCTCATTTTCGACATTCATCTCGGGATTCGCGCTGTTTGCCGAGCGCCGCTACCTGTGGAACGGGCACCCAGTGGGCGTGCGGGAGGTGGGATACATCTTCGCGTTCACGGGATTTCTGGGCATCATCATGCAAGGAGGCGTGGTCGGGCGCCTGGTGAAGTGGTTAGGCGAACGGCGGGTCATACAACTCGGGTTCCTCTGCG
The DNA here is from genome assembly GCA_039583505.1 of Bryobacteraceae bacterium. GTDB lineage: Bacteria > Acidobacteriota > Terriglobia > Bryobacterales > Bryobacteraceae > Bog-105. The sequence goes on from JAVKSW010000155.1 coordinate 6,059, forward strand.
CGGGAATCGGCTATGCGGCCATAGGGTTCACGCGAACCATCGGCCAATTGCTGTGGGTGAGCGGCTTTTCGTCGGTGGGAGGCGCCGGGTTGCGGCCCTCGCTCACGAGTCTGGTGACGCAGCGAGCGGGCAAGCGGGAGCAGGGTGTAATTATAGGGCTCACGCAATCGCTGATGTCGATCGCCCAGATCACCGCCCCGATTATTTCGGGACTGTTGATAGACCATCTCTTCCTGACTACTTGGGCCGTTTGGGCGGGCGTGCTCTCCGCAGCGGCGCTGTTTCTTCAACCGCGAAGCAGCAATCGGG
>JAVKSW010000156.1:0-6343 GCA_039583505.1 Bryobacteraceae bacterium
GTGTTGCGCAATTGCGGAGTCAGATCCGCTCCAATCAGACGTCGCAGGCCGTCGAGTTGCGTCTTGTAGGTAAATTGCGCTTGCACCAGATCGCGATTCCGCTCCGCAACCTGCGTCTCGGACTGAAAAATGTCCAGGCGAGCCAGCGCTCCCAATTGCAAAGCGAGCTTATCGCGCTCGTAAGATTTCTTCGCCAGGTCAACGTTCAACTGCTGAATCGCAATGTTGTCGCGGGCGGAAACGGCCTCCCAGTACAGAACTGCCGCGTTCGCGAGCGCCTGAGCGATGGTCGCTTCGCTTTGTTCAGAGGTAATCAGCAGCTCTGTCTTAGCAATTGTGATCGGCCCGCGGTACTGCAGGCCGGTACGGTTTTGAAGCAGCGACTGCGTAAAGCTGAAGTTGAGAATTCCGTAAGTAAGAGGTGAAGAGTAGCTGTCACCGGAGCTGCGATAAGAATAAAAGCTCGTCCCCAGAGTCTGGCCCGTTGGCAGGATCTGGTTGTAGGTAAGACTGGAATTCTGAGACAGGCTGTTGATCGTCTGGGGCAGGCTGATCTGCGTACTTGGCGCACTGCCTGTGCCGTTCGAGCCGGACGATCCAGTGTTCGACCCGCTCCCGCTGCCGGATCCGCCGATGACGGCGCCACTCGAAAATCCCGAGCCGAACAAAACCGGCGAGATGGAACGTTCCGCGGTAAACCCGAGACCCAACGTGGGATCGAAGGGCGCCTGGGCTGCCATGATTTGTGTGGCGGTAGTATACACATTCAGACGTGCCAGCTGAATGTCCGGTGAATTCTTCAGCATGAGTTCCAGAAACTCTCTCAGGTGCAAATGCAGTTGGCCATTCTGAATGTGCTCGGATAGACCCTGAACGTCTTTCACCTCGACGGAATCGGCATTGAAGCGTCTGTGCCAGTAGCCGCTGACGGGATCCCCGGCGCTGGAGATCCCGATGGAGATGGACAGAAAAATAGAAGCAAGCCAAATACGAGAAACCCATGCCGTAATCCTACTCATAGCGGAGCGCCTCAATGGGATCGATGCGTGAGGCTTTTCTGGCGGGATAAATGCCGAAGATCACGCCGACCGCCATCGATACGAAGAACGCAATAAGAATCGAGGACGGGGCGACAATCGTTTTCCAGCCCGCCGTGGCCGCGATGGCCCATGAAAGAAAGTACCCAAACGCTATTCCCACCAACCCTCCCCCACTTGAGATGAGCACTGACTCCAATAGAAACTGCCGCACGATATCGCTGCGCCGCGCGCCGGTGGCCCGGCGTATGCCGATTTCCCGCGTCCGTTCGAGCACCGTGGCAAGCACGATGTTCATAATGCCGATTCCTCCCACGAGCAATGAGATCGCCGCGATCGCTACCATCACGTACGTAAAGATCGACTGCGAGCGTTGCTGCTCCGCCAGCAGCTCCGCCGGGATCGTGACAGTAAAATCGTTTGCGTTGTGATGAGTGGAATTCAGGATCGCGGAGATAATCCTGGCGGCTCGCGTGCTGTCCTTCCCCGTCTTCAGCCGGATGTCCACTCCATCCAGTTCGTCTTTCAGGTATCCACCCATATCGAAGAATCTGTATAAGAACGTGTTCAAAGGGATATAGATGACCTGATTCGGATCAATGGCTTTGCCGCCTGCCGATGAACTCACCTGGGCTTCCAGCACTCCGACGACTCGCAACCACGTATCGTTTACTTTGATGAACTGCCCGACAGCGGCGCCGTAGCCAAGCAACCCTACTTTGGCGCTCTCGCCCAATACACAAACGGCGTTGCTGGACTTGTCATCCGCGGCGCTGAGCGTTCTGCCTTGCGCGATTTTCCAGTTGTGTATGACCGCGTAAGAGGGGCGAACACCGTAGAGTTCCGGCACATTTGGGGGCTTGGGCAAAATACGCGAAGGATGCAGGCTCTTGCGAGCGGAGATCAGATCCAGGGAGTCCACGTTTGCCGCCAACACGCGAACATCGCGGTCGTTCAAGCCCTGAGAAGAGCGTCTGCGCTGCTGCAGTTCCTGATCGCTCGAGGCCGGCCGGGATTCAACCAGCACATTGTGCACTCCCAATTGCTCGATAAACTCAAGCGATTCCGAGCGCGCGCCCGCTCCAATAGCGAGCATTCCAATGACAGCTCCCACGCCGAAGATAATTCCAAGAGCAGTGAGGATGGTGCGCGTCTTCTGAACGAACAAATTCTGGGCGGCGAGCAGCAGATCCGCGCCATAGCGGGTCCAAACGCCGGCTTGACTCATCGGCCTACGGCTTGGAGCGGGCTGGCGTCACCCGGTTTGTTCTTGTGTACGTCAAGCGGATTGGCTAGCGCGACAACCTCTCCTTCTTTCAATCCATCGACAATGGCCCGCATTTCGTTACGGCGGACAAGCTTGACATCTTTTGCGGTAAAGCCGCCGCCAGAGCGAACGTAGACAAACGTTCTCCCATCGCTCTCGAAGAGCGCTTGAGCAGGAAGCGAGAGTACCTGATGCAATCGGTCGGTTATCACCACAAGCGTGGCGCTCATACCGGGGCGCAATGCCGGTATCGGATCGTCCAGAGAGATCTTGCACTCGAAGTGACGTTCCCAAAAATTACCGGTCATGCCGCCCAAATCTTTGACGTGTCCATGGAATTGCCGCCCGGGCACCGCGACAATCGCGATATCGACTGCATCTCCCTGCTGCAGGTGACCTCTGTCTAGCTCGCCGATCTTTGCGACGACATCCCACTTGTTCAGATCGGGAATTTCGGCAATCGCCATTCCCGGACGCACTGCGTCACCGACCTGAAAAAACGGAAGTACCATCCCGGTGAAGAAGAAGTTGGTATTGGTGTTTTCTTTAATGGCGACATAACCCGCGCGCTGGGCGCGTAATGTCATGGCTTCGATATTCTGCCGGGCCGTGGTAGCCTGCGCCTCAGCTTTAGCGCGCGCGGCATCCTGTATCGCAATACCTGCTTCACCCGTTTTCTTACGATTGTCCAAATTCCGCTGGGTTTGCTCGAGATGATCGCGTGCTCCCTCAAGCGCCAAATCGTTCTCCTTGGCAGTGATGGCCGGCAGAAGCGGGTTTTTGCGGACGTCCAACTCGGCTAGCTGAACGTCACTGCGCGCCTTGAGCAAAGCGTAACGATCTTCCTCCTGCTGGGCCTCTCGTTCGGCCTTCGCCTTGATCAGGTTCTGCGCAGCTTCGGCCATGTCAGCTTCGGCCTCCTGCAATTTGAACTGCTGGTCGGCGGTATCCAGTTGCACCACCACGTCACCGGGTTTCACCTCTTCTCCCGTTTTGCGGAGTTGAGTGATGTGCATCTCCGTTCCTCCGGTCATAGGGGCGGCCAACGTTTGAGGGTTTCCACCACGCAGTTCGCCACGCGCGGTAATCGCCAGAGTCACATCGCCACGCTGTACTTTCACGGTGGGAACCCCGGTGCTTTTTTCGGTCGAGAAGCTACGGTAAGCCCGGAATCCGCCAAAGGCCACGATTGCGGAGAAGGCGATTGCCAGAAGAGCTGTTAGAATCCTATTCCGCTCTGGCGTTTTGTGTAGACCGTCGCGATCAGGAGCGATCTCGGGTGGGGGCGGTACAAGCTGTTCGGTCGTGCTCATCGCTACCTGGCTTTCTCCGGCTCTACCAACGCAACCACCGCGCCCGGGCGGATGCCGTCGATTGCTACTTCATCCGTGTTGCGGGCCCGCACGCGCACAGGAACGGGAGCATAGGCCCCGGCGCGTTTCACATAGACAACCGGCTTGCCATTGGCCGTGAAGAGCGCCTGGGACGGAATACTGGTGGCATCGGCGATACGCGTCTCTACAATGTCGGCGCCGGCGTTCATGCCGGGACGCAAGCGCGGATTCCTCTCCTCGATTCGCGCAAAGGCTCTAAAGCTTCTGGTCGGCGGCCATTCGGTGAAGCTTTGCTCGGTGAGTGGCGAGATCGCGACCAACCTGGCGGTAAACGTAATTTCGGGCAACGCATCCACATGCACCAGAACGGAGTCATTCAGCGCGATGCGTCCGCGGTCTACCTCGTCCACCTTGCTTTCCATCTCAAGAGTGGCGATGTCGGGAATGTCGGCAAGAGCTTGCCCGGACGACACGTGATCACCAACCTTAAAGGGCTGTGCATTCATCCAGCCTTGCGAATGGTTCTCCAGGTAAGTAACCAAGCCATCCACGGGGCTGGTCAGCTCCATTTGCGCCAGGCTGCTCCTGGTCCGGTTCACCTCGGCTTGCGCCTCATCGCGAAGCCGCGTCTGCGATGCAATCTTCGCCGCATCCGAACTCTTGTGCAGTTCCGAAGAAGCTTCCTGCACTTTGACCTTCTCGGCGGCCAATCCCATATCGATGTCGCTTTTCTCGCCCTCGATAACGCTGACGATGGCCTGCTTGGAGGCCTCCAGCTTGGCCTTCTGGGCCGCGTAGACAGCGGTCGAAAGGTCCAGCTTGTCCTGGTCGATCGTAATCCGCGCTTGCGCGGCAGTCTGGTCGAGCGTGGCTTGGGCCTGCCGCAGCGCGGCGATTTTTTCTTTGAGTTGCTGTCGCAGGCGGCTGGGGTCGAAGCGGATGATGGGCGCTCCGGCCTTTACCTCTGTTCCAGCGGGCGCAAGCCATACGATCTGCAAGTCCTCAACATCTACAGGCGAGATCAGTTGTACGGAACGGCGTGCGGCCAGCACCCCGCGGCAATTGACCAGAACCGAGAAAGTGCCCTTACGCGCTACGGCAGTGGGGAGGTTGAGCACGGCGTGCGAGCGCCGATATTGGTGGAGGGCGAAACCCGAGGCGGCGAGAACGCAGAGCAGCAGACAGAATCGAAAGAGCAGTCGCCCTATTTTGCGTCCCTTCATGGCTTGACTTGGATCTCGACCGCAGCCGAAAGATCGGGCATCAGATGTGGATCGCTCCGGTCTAACGTGAACAGCGCGTGGAACGATTTGATGGGGTTATCGATGGATGACGAGGCGACCGGGCTAGCGGAATCGAAATGCGCGGGGAGAACTAAATCGGGAAACGCGTCCACGTGGACCTCGGCTCGTACGCCAGGCTTTAGCACGGCGCCGTCGGGCTCGCCCACCGCGACGGCGACCTGCATGGCGGAGGGATCGAAGAGCTGCATCAACGAGCCGCCTCCCCAGAGTTGGTCACCTTCTTCGGCGTGCCCCATTGAGCCGTTTCTCCACACATTTTGCAGAGCGACCATGCCGTTGATAGGCGCGCGAAGCGAGAGCCTCTCGGCATTGCTCCGTTGCCGACGCACGGCGATCGCCTGCCGGTCGCGCTGTAATTCGAGAACCCGGATCTCGGCAATTTCGGCGGTGTCGTGAGCCTTGCCGGAGCGTTCCAGGCTGGCTACGTGCTCGTTGGCATCGGCTACTTTGATGACATCCTTCTGCTGATCGATTTCGCCCAGAACGGGACCTTTGCGTAGATCGAGTTTGGCCTTGGCGAGGTCGGCTTGGGCGGCCTGCAACTCGGAAAGCCGTTTTTCCACGTTACTGGCATGTTCGGCTCGCTTCTGCTCCACTTGGTGCGAGAGATCGTCATATTTAGCCGCAGCTTCGCGGGCGGCTTTATTCTGGCTGGTGTTATCGAATTCGGCCAGCAGGTCACCGACGTGAACACGGGTGCCGTTTTGAACCAGCTTGATAAGCGTGAGCTGACTGCCTTCGCCTTGCATGATAGGGACGCGCACGGTAAGCGAATGCGTGGCTTGTATGGTTCCGGTAGCGCGAATAGCATGCGTCCCCGGATCGGCAGCCCGCAAACAGAGGAAGCTTGTACACAGGGCCGCGAGCAAGACAGCACCGGCGCGAAAGATCGGCATGTGTTTCGTTGTTAACTACGGTCGCCTGGCATATTAAGACGTACAAGGCAGGACTTGCGTTGGAAATTTATTTTACATTCTTTTGCATGCTGCTGAACGGAACCCTAGCCGCGGGCATAGTAGAAACATTTGATGCGATTAACATCTAAATTCTCGCGTATTCATCGATAGAGTTTCAGGAAGCGGAGGATACCGAGCAATGGTGAACGGAATATCCAGCAACGCGGCAGCTTATGCCAGCGTAAACACGCAAACGGGCCCGGGACAAAGGGCCAGCAACCCAAAAACCACCTCACCAGAAGCAGACAGCGTGAAGCTTTCGGCCACGGCGCAGGCCAGGTTGATGCTGCATGAGGCGATGAGCGTCAGACAAATCGCCGCGGAACTTGGCATGACAGTCCAAGCGCTCTCAAGCTCTCTGGGTCTCACCACGACCTCTGTTGCGACGGTGGCGGGTCCACAAGCAAGCTCAGCCAAGACGTAGACGCACGGGTTAACTCAATTC
>JAVKSW010000157.1:0-6314 GCA_039583505.1 Bryobacteraceae bacterium
GAGCCCTGATTTCCGGTCTGCTGCGCATCCTGGCGCCGCGCCGCCGCAGTACGTCGCAGTTGATGAAATCGCTCAATGAGGCACTGCTCGAGCGGAAAGTCGATGCTCAATACGCCACGTTGTCGCTGCTGTTGTGGAATTCGCGTACACTCACGTTTACGATGACGAGCGCCGGCACGCTTCCACCCATGCTGTGCCGAAACGGCGAGGTCGTTGAGACCCGGCCGGAAGGAGTGCCCATCGGCTTACTCGACGATCAAGAGTACGATCACATCAGGATCGCTGTTTATCCGGGTGATTTGTTTCTGCTGTACTCCGACGGAGTTGAGGACCAGTTGTCAGGTGACGAAGAGTACGGCCGCGAGCGGCTGGAAAAACTTGTCCTCGGAAACTTCAATCAGAGCCCACAGGAACTGGTAAACCTGATTTTTGAAGATATCGATGCCTTTCGCGGTGCGACACCGCTCACCGACGACCAGACCGTAATTGCGTTAAAGGTACTTCCACCGGCGAGCGATGTTCACCGAGGGTGAGTTTGCGTACCGCAACGGAACGCTCGCCTGCGAAGGCGTCGATCTCAGCGCAATCGCGGAAGCTCACGGAACACCCGCATACGTCTACTCGAAACGTGCCATCGTCACGCGTTTTCACGCGTATGAAGACGCCTTACACGGCATTCCCCACCGTATCTGTTACGCAGTAAAAGCAAACTCGAATCTGGCGGTGCTTCGAACTCTGGCACGCGAGGGTGCGGGATTCGACATCGTCTCGGGAGGCGAGCTTTACAGAGTCCTTGCCGCGGGCGGGGATCCGGCAACCATCGTTTTTTCCGGAGTGGGCAAGACGGAAGCGGAGATCCGGTACGGGCTGGAGAAAGGAATACACAGCTTCAATTGCGAATCGGAGGCAGAGATCGATTTGATCTCCCGTGTTGCGGCGCCGTCGAAGGCCCGGGCTTCCATTGCCGTTCGAGTAAATCCCGATGTCGATGCGATTACCCATCCTTACATCTCAACGGGCCTCCGCGATCACAAATTCGGAATCGATATCAGCGCTGCCGAACGGATTTACAAAAGCGCTGCTCAGTTGCCCGGCATTGTAGCCGAAGGCGTGAGCTGCCACATTGGTTCTCAGCTTCTGGATATCGATCCGCTGCTCGAAGCGGCTGATAAAGCAGTTGATCTAATAGTGCGGCTGCGCAGCGCAGGACTACCGATTCGATATTTAGATCTCGGCGGCGGCCTTGGCGTGCCCTATCGACCGGGAGACCGCACATTCTCCGCGCGAGAACTGGTGGAGCATCTTCGTCCGAAGGTTCAGGCGCTGGATGTCACGATCATGCTGGAACCCGGGCGATCGATCGTTGCCGAAGCCGGTATTCTGCTGACGCGCGTCTTATTGGCAAAGCGGAACGGACAGAAAACCTTCATCATTGTGGATGCGGGAATGAACGACTTGATTCGCCCGGCGCTCTACCAGGCACATCATGAGATCGTTCCCGTGAAGCAAGCCAATGCACGCGAAAGTATCAAAGCCGATGTCGTTGGACCCGTGTGCGAGAGCGGCGATTTCTTTGCACGCGGACGCGAGCTTCCGCCTCTTGAAGCGGGCGACCTGCTGGCCATTCAAACAGCTGGCGCCTACGGCTTTGTGCTCGCGTCCAATTACAATTCGCGGCCACGTGTTTGCGAGCTGTTGATCGACGGCGATCGTATCCACCTCGCCAGACAGCGCGAAACTTGGGAAGACCTCATTCGCGGAGAATCGGCAGCCGGCTGATCGCCTGCCACATACGACACGATGACCGCCTCCCCTGCTATCTCCGTACAGGATCTGCATAAATCCTACGGCGACTTCCAGGCTGTTCGCGGCATCGATCTCGAAGTCGGCGCTGGAGAAGTATTTGGGCTGCTGGGACCCAATGGGGCAGGCAAAACCACCACAATTGAAATCCTCGAAGGATTGCGCCCGCGAGACGGCGGGAAAGTCTCGGTGCTGGGCTTCGATCCCGGAGTTGACAGTAACGAGATAAAGAACCGGATCGGCGTTTGTCTACAGGCGACGAACCTGCCCGACAAGATGAAGGTCCATGAAGCGTTGGAGCTTTTCGACGCGTTTTACACCAGGCACACCGACCGTGACAAGCTTCTGAAGCGGCTTCAGCTCTGGGACAAGAAGGATGCGTTCTACAAGACGCTCTCGGGCGGACAGAAACAGCGCGTGGCGTTGTCTCTGGCACTCCTGAATGAGCCGACGTTGTTGTTCCTCGATGAGCCCACAACCGGTCTCGACCCCCAAGTCCGGCATGAGATACATGGCGTTATTCAAGAGCTGAAGGAAAATCGGCGCTCCATCCTGATCACGACGCACTACATCGAAGAAGCTGAACGCCTCTGCGACCGGGTTGCCATTATCGACGCGGGGAAGATCATTGAGATGGGCACTCCGCGCGAGATCCAGCAGCGCACCTTGGGGCACACGCTGGTCCAGGTGACCACGAATGAATCGTTACCCCTAGAGCAACTGCCTGAGAACCTACGGAACGAAAAGCACACGACGAGCGACAATGGCTGCACGCTTTCCGTGCAGACCGAATCGGCTGCGGCATTGATCGTGGAGCTTGTGAAGTGGATCGACCAGCAGAATCTGCGGCTGATCGATATCCACATGAAACGGCCAACGCTCGAAGACGTTTTCATCGAGCTTACCGGAAAGAAACTTCGCGAATAATGAGACCGTACGTCGCTCAGATCAAGAGTACCCTGCGGCTGATGATGCGTGACCGCTCCGTCCTTTTCTTCAGCTATCTGCTTCCTCTGGTGTTCTTTTTCACCTTTGCGCAGTTGTCGCATGCAGCCCAGAGCCCGGCTGCGATGACTCAGGTCATTTCCATGGTGCTGATTATTGGCGTGCTGAGCAACGGGTTTTTCGGCGCGGGAATCCGGGCGGTCCAGGATCGGGAGACGAACGTGCTGCGCCGATTCAAAGTAGCCCCAATCAGCGCCGCACCCATTATTGTCGCGAGCCTTGTCTCCGGGCTCGCCGCGTTTCTGCCGTCGGTGTTTTTCGTCTTTTTTTTCTCCGCAATCATCTATCACATGCCTGTGCCTCACAACCTGCTTTCGATTGCGATCTTCGTGTCTCTTGGCGTAGTCGCGTTTCGTTCGATGGGCATGATTATTGCCGCGGTTGTCAATTCAGCGCAGGAAATGAACATTCTCGTCCAGATTCTTTATCTCCCCATGCTGTTCCTGAGCGGCGCCACGTTTCCGATCAGCATGATGCCGCTGTGGATTCAGATGATCGCCCAGTTTCTGCCTGCAACCTATCTTTTTCAGGGCTTGCAGTCCATCATGATCGCCGGAGAAGGGCTGGTGGCGAATCTGCTCTCGGTAGTCGCGCTGGTCACGACGCTGGCTGTCGCACTCATTGTCGGAACAAAGCTGTTCCGGTGGGAAAAGGAAGAAAAGATCAAGAACAGCGCGAAGGTGTGGGTCGCTGGCGTTCTTGCTCCGTTCTTTGTCTTGGGCCTGTTTCAAGCGCACAGCAAGCAAAACATCCGGGAAGCCAGGATTCTGGAGCGCAGGGCGGAGCGAAATCGCTCGGTCCTATTTCAAAATGCCAGGATCTTCGTGGGTGACGGCGCCGTAATCCCAAACGGCGCGGTCCTGGTGAGGAACGGGAAGATTGCTGAAGTGTTTCAGAAGGCTCCAACCGAAACGAAGCGCTTGAATGCGGAGGTGATCGATGCTTCCGGAAAGAGCCTGATCCCCGGGTTGATCGATATGCATGTACACATCGGCGCGCCGGGTGGCGTGTATCGCGATGCGTCCAAATACACGGACCCGAACGCGCAGGAGAGAAGGCTCGCCGCGTATCTGTACAGCGGTGTCACAGCCGTACGCAGCACCGGCGATTTTCTGGACAGCTCGCTTGCACTTCGTTCGGAGGTCAATTCGGGCGAATACTCAGGCGCGGAATTGTTCGCGTGCGGACCTCTCTTTACCGCCGAAGGCGGCCATCCGACGGAATTGATCAAGGCGTTCCCCGAACCCATGAGGAAGAATGCCGAAAAGGAGTTCGTGCGCTTGCCCAAATCGACAGCGGAAGCGCGTGCACAGGTTGACGACCTGAAGAAGGCTGGAGTCGATTGCATCAAAACTGTTCTAGAGGCCGGCAACTCGCAATCCGGGCTTTTCAACCGTATGGACACGGGAATTTATCGCGCCGTTATCGCAGAAGCGATGAAGGACAATTTGCCTTCGGCGACCCACACCGGGAACTCGGCCGACGTAAAAGACGCCGCGGATGCGGGCACAAGCAGCGTCGAGCACGGATCCATGACAGATCTGATTCCAGCAGAGGCATTTGCGGAGATGAGGCGCAAGGGCATCGCTTATGATCCGACGCTCAGTGTTTTTGAAGCGGGTATCGATGCGAAGACGGGAAATATGGAGCTTCTGACCCGGTCGCTGGTCCAGCAAGTCGGGCCGGCGGATCTTCTATCTTCCACTCGCGCGATGCTCGAAAAAGAAAGCCCAGGAGGGAAGGCGGATCAATTCAAGCTTTTTCTAGATCGCCTGGACGAGAACCTGTTCAACGCATACAAAGCGGGTGTGCTGTTGATTGCCGGCACGGATGCCGGGAATATGCTGGTCATTCACGGGCCAACTGTGCAACACGAACTGGCCCTTTGGGTAAAAGCCGGCATTCCTCCGGCTGTCGCTCTCCAGGCAGCCACGTACAACGCTGCAAAAGTGCTCCGCGCCGGTGATCGCATCGGCTCTATTCAGAAAGGCCGGGATGCGACGCTGGTCCTTTTGGATGGCGATCCGCTCCAGGACATCTCGAACACCGAACGCATTTCGCTGGTGATGTTCCACGGTGAGCGAGTCTCTCGCTCGGAGCTCTTTCATCAGGAAAAGCCGTGAAGCAACGCGCTTGAGACGCTGGGCCGCGTCGTGTAAACCTGGGGGTCACAAAAACGTCTTGAACTCGACGACGTCGCCGTCTTGCATGACGTAGTCTTTGCCTTCTGTCCTGAGTTGCCCCAGCTCTCGCGCGCGTGCAAAGGAACCGGCCGCGACCAGGTCGTCGTAAGACACGCATTCGGCCGAAATGAAACTCTTCTCAAAATCGGAGTGAATGACCCCGGCTGCTTGCGGCGCCTTGTCGCCCGCGTGAATGGTCCAGGCGCGCGTTTCCTTTTCACCGGTAGTCAAGAAGGTGCGTAGCCCAAGCAGGTGGTACGCTTCGCGGATCAGGTTGCTGGCCCCGGTGTCGGTGACGCCCAAGCCTGTCAGGTATTCGGCGCGTTCCTCAGGCGAGAGCGTTACAAGCTCGGATTCAATCTCGGCGGAAACCACGATTGCGCCGGTATCGTGATGCTGCTCCACGTAAGCGCGCACCTGCTGAACATACCGGTTGTCATCGGCGGTCGCGAGGTCTTCCTCCGCGACATTGCAGGCGAACAACGTCGGTTTCGCGGTTAACAGGAAAAATCCTTTTACGGCGGCCTTCTCCTCCGGTGCGAGGTCCAGCGTCACGACTGTTTTGCCGGTATTGAGGTAAGTTTCCAATTTATCGAGCAGTTCCACTTCGGTGATGGCCTTCTTATCGCCGCTCTTGGCGACTTTCTGTTGCTTGGCCTTTCTCTTTTCCACCGATTCGAGGTCCGCCAGCACCAGTTCGGTGTTGACGATCTCGATGTCGCGCACCGGGTCCACCGTGTCCATCACATGTTCGATATTCGAATTTTCAAAACAGCGAACCACTTGAATGAGCGAGTCCACTTCACGGATATGCCCCAGGAACTGATTGCCCAGGCCTTCCCCTTTGCTCGCGCCTTTCACCAAACCCGCGATGTCGACAAACTCAAAGACCGCGGGGATAATTTTCTGCGACGCACTCAGTTTGGCGAGAACATCCAATCGATCATCCGGGACTGATACCACGCCGGTATTCGGCTCAATGGTGCAAAACCGGTAATTTGCGGCCATCGCTTTTCGCGTTTGTGTTACGGCATTGAATAGAGTGCTCTTACCGACATTGGGAAGGCCGACGATTCCAGCTCTTAACATTCACTTTCATCTTCGCGTACACGCCGAAATTCAAGGCTGAATGCAATGATGTGAATGGTGCGCTTCGAAAACGAACTTGCGCGCGTACTGCCGGAGGATGTTCCCCATCGCGATCTGCTGATCGAAAAGGCGTCTCAACACCTGAGTTTGATCGCCTTGATGAACGAGCACATGAATTTGACGCGCATCGTCAGCCCCCGCGACGCCGCCATCAAACACGTTTACGACTCGATC
>JAVKSW010000158.1:0-6240 GCA_039583505.1 Bryobacteraceae bacterium
GCAAGACGCGCCTGACACTCGCGCCACTTGAAAATCATTGGTGGAACGTGACGCTTTACGTCACCCCGCGCGGTCTGAGCACGTCCCCCATTCCTTTTGGGGGCGAGACGTTCGAAGTGCAGTTCGACTTTGTCGCGCACCAGCTCTTGCTTCGAACGAGCGAAGGCAAGCAACTGAGCATTCCACTGTTCCCGCGATCCGTCGCGGACTTCTACAGCGAGTACATGGCGTCTCTGCGCGTGCTCGGAATTGAGGTGAACATCGATCGCACACCGGTTGAATTCGATGACAAGACGCCCTTTGACCAGGACCGCCATCACGCGTCATACGATGCGAAACATGTAGAGAGCTTCCGGCGCATCCTGATCCAGAGCGATCGGGTTTTCAAAGAATTCCGGGCAAATTTCGTTGGCAAGTGTAGTCCCGTGCATTTCTTTTGGGGCTCCTTCGATCTCGCCGTGACACGCTTTTCCGGCCGCCGGGCCTCCTTGCCGAAGGACGCGGATGCGATGACGCGCGAGGCCTATTCTCATGAGGTGATCAGTTGCGGCTTCTGGCCGGGAGATCGGAGATTCAAGCACGCGGCTTTTTATTCCTACACCATGCCAGCGCCCTCTGGGCTCGAGAGAGAGATCGTAAACCCGAACACGGCGCATTGGGATAAGCAGTTGGGTGAGTTCATTCTGAAGTACGAGGACGTTCGCTCCGCCCAGTCTCCAAACCAGGCGATTCTCGACTTCTGCCAAAGTACTTACGAAGCGGGAGCAAAGCTAGCGGAGTGGGACCGCGACGCGCTCGAGCGGCGTTTGGGCAACATATAGCAGTCTGAATCTCGAAGCGCACAAAAGCCGCTAAGCTTTCCGAATTCGATTAATCTGATGACGTAGACACAAATGCGTAAATCTCGTCTCAGCTTGGCCCTGATCCTATTTGTTGCGGCTGTCTGCCTCGCGCAGCAGGCTGGAAACAAGAAGCTGGTTCGCAGCGAAAGCGACCTCCCGCGCTTTACGTACGCGGTGAAAGGAAGCGTTGCGGATCTTTTGCAGTCCGATCGGGACACGTTCAGCGCGTTTGCAGCGAAGGTCGGCACGGACCTGCAATCCATTCTCGACAACTACGATGTCGAGGATAAATCAACCGAGCGGACTTTGCTGGATGCGAAGCTCTCGCTCGAGGAACTGTCCGGCCAAAACGAACAGGCGCTACGCACGATCGAAACCATTCGCGGCTTGGAGGAGAAGCCGGATGCGCGCCTGATGGCCGACTTCATCGACCGAGCCATGCTTCAGGCGCGACTCGATTCCAAGGCGGCCACTGGAGCCGCCTATCAACAAGCGTTTGCGCGCACATTCGCCGCAGCCGTGAATCAGTTGCCCTGGGATGTTGTTCAAGACCGCATCAAGGCGCTCAAAGGCCGGTATGAAATCGTGAGCGCCAATTTTGTTACGGGAATCACAAGCTCCAACGTACAGCCGATGGTGGATAAGTCCGGAGCTGTGGACAACCAGACTGCCTGGGCACTGCTGGGCGCTCGCCGCGCTCTGCTCTATACCATTCCGCTGAAAACTCAGGTGGTAGCTATCCTCCAGTCGTACATTGCTGCCCACACAATTGAGAAACCCGATATTTGGCAGGCGCGCGAAGCGACGCTCGCCGCAAGTGACAAGCTTCATCCCGTGATCGTTGGCATTTGGGATAGCGGCGTCGATATTTCGCTGTTCCCGCAGCAACTCTACACAGATCCCGATCCCGGCTGGCACGATCCGCACGGGCTCGCCTTTGACGATCGGGGCGGACACTCGACCAGTCTGCTGCTTCCGATCACCGCAACAGAGAAGAGCGACTACCCACGCTTCGTCGGAATCCTGAAAGGGATGGAAGACCAGACGAGCGGCGTCGAGAGTTCCGAGGCGTCAGCCTTCCGGCAAAAAATGGCGACCGCTGCACCTGAGCAAGTCCGCTCTCTTTTCGACAGGCTGAAGGTCTACGCTCCCTACGTGCACGGTACGCATGTCGCCGGCATCGCCGTGCGCGGGGATCCGGCGGCCCGGTTGGTCGTGTTCCGTTTTAACGATCAACTGCCGGATTTGACCTTTGCTCCGACGCCGGAATGGGCGCATCGCATGGCCGACAACTTCCGTCAGATTGGCGACTACTGCCGCACGCACCATGTGCGCGTGGTGAACATGAGCTGGGGCGATGAGCCGGGCGAATTTGAAAACTGGCTCTCCAAAACCGGCAAGGGGCAAGATCCGGCCGCCCGCAAAGAGGAAGCGCTCCAGCTTTTTCAGATTTGGAAAAGTGGCATCAGTGACGCCATAAAGAATGCGCCCGGCACGCTGTTTATCTGTGCAGCGGGAAATTCCAACAGCAATCCCGGATTTGAGCAGGACGTGCCGCCTTCTTTGCGTTTGCCGAACCTGATCGCAGTCGGCGCCGTCAATCAAGCCGGCGATGAAACTTCATTTACCAGCTACGGCAGCGCAGTTGTAGTGGATGCAGATGGCTACAACGTCGAAAGTTACGTTCCCGGCGGCACTCGGCTGAAGCTCTCAGGAACGTCGATGGCCTCGCCCAACGTGACGAACCTCGCGACGAAGCTCTTTGCTCTCGATCCTTCCCTGACTCCTGAGCAGGTGATCTCGCTAATCAAAAATGGCGCGACAACCAGCGAAGACGGGCGTCGCCATTTGATCGATGAGAAACGCTCGGTCGAGTTGCTGCGGCAGCGACACCAGCAGTAGCCCTGTTCAGCTTCGCGAGCTTGTCTATCAAGTGTTCGCGAAGGAGGGTTCCGGAATGGCTTGCCGCGCGCCTTGCGACTCATTAAACGCGTCGATTTTCTGCTGCAGCTCTTTTATGTTGACGGGTTTGGAAAGATAGTCATCCATTCCCGCGGCGAGACATTTTTCCCGATCGCCCTTCATGGCGTAAGCCGTCATGGCGATGATATGAACGTGCCCACCAGTCTGCATTTCCTTCTCTCGAATCGCGGCGGTGGCTTCGAATCCTCCCATCCGGGGCATCTGCACGTCCATGAACACCAACTCGAACGCTTCCTTGTCCAGAGCCAATAACGCCTCCAGCCCATCGTTTGCGACCGCAACGGAGTGGCCGCTGAGCGTGAGAAGCTTGACGGCGACTTGTTGATTGATGAGGTTGTCCTCCACCAGCAGTATCCGAAAAGCCCGGTTGGTTTTAATCTGCTGCCCGCCAGGCGCACTGCTCTGCGCCATCGACGATCGGGTTTTCCCGTCGAAAGCGGAATCGATCGCCCGTCGCAATTCTTTCGCACTCACCGGCTTGGTCAGATAGGCCGCAACCCCCAATTCGCAGCAGCGAGCCGCATGTTGCCGCCCGGCAGAGCTGAGCATCATGATACGACAGTCCGCCCCTCCCGGAATCTGGCGGATCTTGCTACACAGCGCAAAGCCGTCCATCTCCGGCATGCATACGTCCAGTATGATCAGCTCGAAGACCTGCCGATCCGGAGGCTCCTGGAGAATCGCCAAGGCTTCCCGTGCTCCGTTGACGGCGACGGGTTTCATTCCCCACCGCATCAACATTCGTTCGAGAATCGTGCGATTCGTGAAGTTGTCGTCGACCACGAGTACTCTAACTCCGTGCAGGTCGCGATTGACTGTTTCGGCTTTATTCTCCACCGCAGTTCCGAGCCGCAATCGAGCGGTGAAGTGAAATGTGCTCCCTTTGCCAGGCGAGCTGACCACCCAGATCTGGCCTCCCATCATCTCGACTAAACGCCGCGATATCGCGAGCCCGAGGCCGGTGCCTCCGTACTGGCGTGTGGTTGACCCATCCGCCTGAATAAAAGGTTGGAAGATGCCTGCCTGTTTGTCTTCGGGGATGCCGATACCGGTATCGCTGACCGCAAAGTGCAGCATGATGCCGCGTTCATCGCGAGACTCCTCCGATACACCAACGACGATTTCCCCATGCTGAGTGAATTTGATGGCATTGCCCACCAGGTTCACAACGATCTGCCGCAGGCGTCCCGCGTCGCCCAACAAGTTGTCCGGTAATTCGGGATGGATGTCGGAGGCCAGTTCGATCCGCTTCTCGTCAGCGCGGATCGCGAGTACTTGCAGGGTTTCCGAGAGGCCGTCCCGTAAAGAAAAATCGGTTTCGTCAAGATCGAACTTCCCGGCTTCGATCTTGGAAAAATCGAGAATATCGTTGACTACGGTCAGGAGCGCTTCGGCTGACGATTTCACCGCTTTCAGATACTGCCTCTGTTCGTCGTTCAAATCGGTTCCGAGCGCCAACTCCGTCATGCCGATCACGCCGTTCATCGGCGTTCGAATCTCATGACTCATATTGGCCAGGAACTCGCCTTTCGCGCGGCTTGCTTCTCCAGCGCGCTCCTTTGCCTCACTTAGCTGCGCATTGATTTGTAAAATCGGGTCCGTAACCCCCCGGTGGATGGTGAGGTTCACCGCGAAGGCCGCCACAACGATGGTGATCGCAAACACCCACAATGTGTTCCACCGCTGCTGCGCCGAGATAATTTCAAGCTTGTGTACCTCGTCGTGCAGATCCTCCGAAGACTGATTCCTGGCCGCGCTCAGTCGCTGTTTGAGATCCTCGATCCGCCCTGCCAAGGCACGGACGCCCTCCTGGTTGAGCGCGGTGAGATTCGCCGGGTTGTTAACGACCTTGCCATAGGTGCTGTGCGCATCCAGCAGGAAGCGTTCTATGGCCAGTGCCAGCTCATGGGCGCAGCTCGCGCGCTTTCCGGGAAGATTTTGTATCGCAGCCACGGTCCTCAGATCTTCCACCGCGCGGTCTCCTTCCTGCCCCGCCCGTTCCAGCCCCGAAGCATCCTGCATGACAACGGCGTCCTCAAATGCCCGGATACTCCGCAGAAATGCGGCCTCCGCGTCTTGACTGCGCTGAGCCGCCGGGAACAGGTCGCCGGAAATAGTTCGCAGTATCCGCTCTCGGTCGAGACCTCGCACCTGCACAAGAATTGTGGAGCAAATGAAGCCCAGCACAAATATGCTTATGCTGAACCAGATCTTTGCCGTGATGCTCAGGTGTTTCACGTTGCGACCGCTCGCCTATTTCACTGTTAGAGTCTTCACGCCCGGTGTCTGCGCGTTTTCGCTGACATAACCGATTGCGCCTTTGGTCTTTCCGACATACTCGATCACTTCGTTATCGGAGCCGAAGGTCTTGGGAATGGATCCTCTGCCGGTGAACACCATGCTTCGGTAATAGGTCATGAGCGCGGCATCCGTCCTGCCGATGTACTCCTTCAAGAACGCACTGAGAAGCGATTCCGTCTTGTCCAGAACGGGTTCCAGATGCGCCGCTCCCTGTAGCGACGTTTTATCGAACAGGAAAATGCGGTTTACCTCGGCTTTCGAGATTTCAGACACCGCTACCCCGCGATTCACGATGATCTTGACCTCTACCCTCGGAACGTCCGCCGCGCACCCGCCAATTGCAGCCAGCACGAAAACGAAATGAACCAATCTGACTGCGATCCTCATACTCTCCCCGACTAGAATTCAATCCCCGTTCTGATGACCAGCAGGTTCGTCGCCGGTTGAAAACCCTGCGGATTATCTTGTAAATAGAATCCTCGCAGCGAGTCACCCGCGGCGTAACCGTTCATGAAATGGCCTTCAATCTTCAAGTCCCAGTGGCTTGTCAGGTCCAACCGTGCGGCCGCCACCTTGTCGAAGATATGATTCGCCGGAACACTTCCGTCCAGCCGCCAATCCGGATAGTACCGGGAATAGTAAGTACCCAGTTCGAGCCGCCTGGAAATGCGGTAACTCGCGGCGCCGTACATACTGCGGATATCCGCAACTATTTCCGGAGGCGCCGGCGGTCCATCGAAAATCAACTCATCCCGGGATTGCCGGCGGTATTCGCCATCCAGCTTCAGCCTGCCCCGAACGTACTGTACGTAAAATTGAGAGATCTCATTTCTTCTCGATCGCTCGCGATGCGGGTAACCTCCCGGTTCAATGGTCGCTTCTCCATCTATGGCCTGATTCATGTACGAAACACCTGCCAGCAGTCCTTGAACGGGTGTGGTCCAGCGCAAGTCCCCGCCTTCCGCTCTCCGCCGTAGTTATCCAGATAGACGCCATATATTTTCAGTCCATAGGTATAGCCTCCGTAGGGGTCATTCGGTACAAATCCGGCATATGCCGTGTAAGAGAGACTCCCTAGTTGTTTAAGGCTGATATCGCCATAGAAATCTCCGCC
>JAVKSW010000159.1:0-6239 GCA_039583505.1 Bryobacteraceae bacterium
CCTTTGACCATCGAGCAGGAGCACGCGGTGAATGCGTTGACGCGAGGCATTGTCAACAAGATCGCGCACGGTCCTATTTCGGAGATGCGGCGCCATGCAGCGGCACAAGCGGCGAACGATGCGGGGCGCGAGGGCGAGCTGATTAGCGCGGTGAAACGCATTTTTCATCTTGGTGATGGCTGAGCGCATGCGCACCAGCGTACACGCGAGAGCTTTGACGATTGGATCGCGGGGATCGCAATTGGCGCTCTGGCAAGCGCACCATGTCGCGTGCCAACTGCAGCAGCGGGGCGTAGCGAGCCAGATCGAAGTTATTAAAACGACTGGCGATCGGCTGCAAACTGCACCATTGGGCCAATCCAACGGCAAGGCGCTGTTCACCAAAGAAATTGAAGATGCGCTGCTGGCGGGTTCGATCGACGTGGCAGTTCATAGTTTGAAGGATCTGGCGACGGATATGCCGCATGGTTTGACGATTGCCGCCATTCCGGAACGCGAAGACCCACGCGATGCGATCCTCGGACGCAAGCTGGGGGATGTGCCAGCGGGTGCGCGCGTGGGCACCAGTTCGGGCCGGCGCGCTGGGCAGCTTCGCTTGTCGCGGCCGGATATCGACGTTCAGCCGATTCGCGGGAACGTGGACACGCGTATTCGTAAATTGCGCCAGGGGCAATATGACGCGATCGTGCTCGCCGTGGCTGGGCTGCGCCGCTTAGGTTTGGAGCAGGACATTGCCGAAATCTTCGAGCCCGAACAGATGTGCCCGGCTGCGGGACAAGGCGCGCTCGCGATACAGACGCGCGAGATGGATGCGGCGTACGAGATTTGTTCAGGACTGAATCACGAGGCGAGCAGACAAGCGGTCCTCTGTGAACGGACCGCGCTCGGAACCGTAGGCGGCGGATGCGAATTGCCGGTGGGCGCGTTTGCTCAGATCGTCGATGGCGTCTTGCGGGCTATCGCGGTTGTGATCTCGGCCGACGGGAAGCACGTACTGCGCGCGACGAGTTCCGGGTCGCCGGAGTGCGCCGAAAAAGTTGGCCGAGCACTCGCTGAAGATGTGGTACGACAAGGCGCGGCCCGGATTCTGGCCGAGAGCAAGCTCGCAGAGAACCGGTAAATGCGCCGGCTCGAGGGTGTTCGTATTGTGGTGACGCGCGCTGCTCATCAAGCCGAAGAGCTGGCTCGTCCCCTTCGCGAGCTGGGAGCGGAAGTGATTCTTTTGCCGGTCATCGGGATTGAGCCGCCCGCGGATCCGGCACCCCTGCGCCGGGCCGCAGCCCATGCGGGCGATTACGACTGGATTGTTTTCACGAGCGTGAACGCGGTACGTGCGTTTTTTGCGGAATTGCCGGAACGGGCGCGGCACGCGCGAGCACGCCTCGCAACGGTCGGCGCGGCAACGCGACGGGCCGCGG
This sequence comes from Bryobacteraceae bacterium, assembly GCA_039583505.1. Taxonomy (GTDB): domain Bacteria; phylum Acidobacteriota; class Terriglobia; order Bryobacterales; family Bryobacteraceae; genus Bog-105. The sequence goes on from JAVKSW010000159.1 coordinate 1,419, forward strand.
AAGAACGCGGCTTTACAGTCAGCCTGACGCCTGCGGAGTATGTGGCCGACTCGCTGGTAGAGTCATTTCGCGAGGAAGATCTAAAGGGCGCCCGCATTTTGATTCCGAGCGCCGCCGTGACTCGCGATATCGTGGCCACTGAGCTACGCAAGCGGGGTGCTCACGTCGATTTCGTCGAAGCGTACCGGAACGTGTTGCCAGTCGAAGCTGCGGAACGCGCTGCGACCGTGTTTCGGGATCGTTATCCGGATTGGGTTATCTTTGCGAGTACATCGGCGGTGGAGAATCTGGTTAGCCTTGTTGGGGTGGAGGTGTTGCGCGGCGTGAAGATCGCCAGCATCGGGCCGATTACGTCAGAAAGCGTGCGCAAGAATGGGTTGGCGGTCGCGGCGGAAGCGTGTCCGCATAGTGTTGAGGGCCTGGTGAACGTGCTAACAAGGTAATCCGCTTAGATGTGCGTCTTGCCGAGCTCGCCAAACACGAATTCCGTCCGAGCTAGGATTGGCAGAAGGACTTACCTGTTTCGCGCTGCCCGCGACTAACTTCCGCGTGAGCGGCAGGTCGTACCTTAGTTGGAGATATGCTTATCCGAAAACTCGCATCTTTCGGCATTCTATGGGTTGGACTTGCCCAGGCAGCAGTTCATCCTCTAACGCTTGAGCAAGCTCTTGAGCTTGCGACCAGGCAGAACCCCGACCTCACATTGGCTCGTCTGGATCAGCAGCGCGCAGAGGCCGGAATCACAGTTGCAAGAGACCCATTCCGTCCGAAAGTGTACTTGGGCAGCGGTGATGCCTACATCTACGGTTATCCCAACACAATTGAAGGCAGCGCTCCGAGTCTCTTTCAACTGCAGACGACGATGTCGATTTACAATCGGCCTAAAAGTTATGAGATTGCCTCGGCCCGAGAGACAGCGCGCGGGCTGCACGCGGGCGCGCAGTCCAAAGCGGAAGACGTCGGTTATCAGGTCGCGGATCTTTTTCTTACGGCGAATCAGGTCCATCATCAGGACGACATCCTCTCGAGCGAACTTCCAGGCCTGCAACAAATGACGGAAGTCGTGCGTGCGGCCGTGGAGGAAGGAACGGAATTGCCCTTGGACGTGGATGGCGCCCAGGTGAATCTCGAGATTTGCAAACAGCAGATCGAGGCCGCCAACCTCGATCTGGATTACTACGAAATGATGCTTGCGGTCGCGGTGGGTTATTCCGCAACAGACCGCGTCCAACCTTTGGATTCGGACTTCGCCGCGGTTGTCGTTCCGCCCACGCAAGAAGCGGCTGCCGATACTGCTCTCAACAACAACAAAGAACTGCGGGAAATGAAATCGAATGTGCTTTCCAAACAGATGGAACTGCGTTCCTTCAAGGCGGAGCGCCTGCCGCAGATCGATCTCGTTGCCCAGTATGCTTACTTTCTGAAGCAGAATTACATCCAATACTTTCCCTCCGCGAAGTTTCAGGCCAACAACGTCGAACTGGGCGCGTCAGTAAAGATTCCCATCCTGGTCGGCTCGGCGGCGAAGGGCTCCGCGGAGCAGGCGGCGATTGACATGCAAAAGATCAGGATCCAAATGGATGAAGTGCGGAATCGGATACTGGCCGATACTCGCCGCAGCTATGAGCAATGGCAGAAGGCCGAAACACTTCGCAAACTTTCGAACCTGCGACTCGATTATGCGCGCAAAAAGGTGACTCTCTTGCTGGCACAGAATACCGAAGGTCGGACGCCGCTGCGCGAAGTAGAGCAGGCCCGCCTCGATGAAAGTAACGCCTGGATTGCGCTGTATGATGCTGACACCCAGGTAGCCCGCGCAAAGTTCGCTATACTACGGCAGACCGGAGCACTCTTGGCCTCCCTGCAGGCGAATCAAAAAGTTCCGCTGAAGCAATGACCAGTGTGTCGGCGATCCGGATCTTAGACCAAGTCGACATTTGACGAGGCGACCACGTCATCGATCGCCAGATAGAGCTCTGCCTGGTGCTTGTAATATTCGTCTATGTCCTGAGTCAGTACATACGCGAGTACTTCAATCGTGAAGGAAGCGGCTGAGTAGGCGCTGATGCGAACAGGCGTGGGGCCAATTTCGACCTGGTCCGTTTTTGCCAGCGTGTCGCGAAGGTCCTTCATGAGTTGCCGGATCTGGTCTTTCGATGTGGTTCGTTTGATAGTGAACGTCGGGTTAAACAGGATCTTGTCCCGAACAGCATAATTTTCCAGGTTCATTCCGGCGAATGCCGAGTTGGGAATACTGACTACGGTTCGGCTTAACGTGCGAACTCGCGCCGAACGCAGACCGATGTCTTCCACGGCCCCGATTACGCCACCAAAGTTGCCAAAGTCGCCTACCATCACGGGCGCATCGCCGATGACCGAGACGCCGCCAAAAACATTTGCGATCGTCTGCTGTGCGGCAAGGGCGAGAGCAATACCGCCAACCCCCAAGCCCGCGATGATCGTGGTCATGTTGAAGCCCCAATTATCAAGAATGAGGATGGCGGCAAAGATCGCGATGACCGCTTTCAGCACGCGTCGCCCAAGATAGATAACCGAATGGGAGACAACGCGCTGCCGGTGATTGAGTGAGCGGTCGAGCCGCACGATCAAATAGTCGAGAAGATTGATGGTGCCCCAGGCGAAGGAGCCAACCACAATCAGCAGTAGCGTACGACCGATATAGAGCCGGCTCAGCGCCGCCGGATCGATCATTTCCTCGACTATGCGGAACAACATAACGCTCAGCAGCACCAGCGCAGGATCGACGATCGCCTGCAACCACGCGATATCGGCCGTCGTGTGAAAGCGCGAAGTCAACAATCGCTCCGATCTTTGGAAGAGCTTCACAAGCAAACGGAAGATCGCAAACAGAAGGGCAGCCAGCAACAGCAAAGCAATCCATTTCCACAGCGGGGTCTCCAGCAGCAGCGTCGCTACCAGGAATCGCGGAAGGCGCGCTTCAATTTGGGATTCCGTGCTGGGGACGGGCACCAACTGCGGCAGCTTAGTAACCGTGCTTTCTGAAAACAGCCAAATCGCAGGCCCACTGGCAGGCTGGTTTCGTTGCAGCTCGATCGTAAACTGCTGGTCGTTACTGGTGATAGTAGTAACGTGCTCAATCGCCGGATCGGGATCGTCGCCGAGATTACCTTGCGAATTCTGATTCAACTGCAGCACATCGAAGCTGCTCGCGGAATTCAGGAGGGACTCCAGATCCTTGGCCAGCGTTGGCCCTTGCTGCGCTCTTCGCTTAGCCGGTATGCGGCTCAAATCGAGGTACTGCGCGGCCTTGCCGTAGTTGCCCTGATGGCAGGCCTGCAGAAATGCAGTGACTGTCGAGCGCGGATTCAGCCGGTTTAGCGGATCTACGACAGCCCCGGATGGAGCGCCGTACGCCTCGCCAAATGCCAAAAACAGAGCGAGAGCGATACAGAGCCGTCGAGTCACAACTTTACGACGGCCTCGATGAGCTTAACTGAACAAGAATAATCGCACCGAACCTTCTATGTGGAGCGGAGAGATCCGCTGCTGCCGCGCGGCTAACGAGTAGGTGTTTGCTGTGCCGGCGGACGCAAGATCAACTTCGGCGCCGGCGTGGGCGCCTGCGGTGCTGCATCCAACGTTTTGCGGTCCAGTTCCACCGCGCCGAGCCGTCCCTTCTCCCCAGTCTCTACCACCACCCGCACAGTCTGCGTCTTGGCCGGAACGCGTAGTGTCACAGGCATTTTCGTCAGCATTTCGGAGAGCCGCGCCGCGTCCTGCGTGGCCGCCGACACCGCCACGCTTTCCAGTTTCGAGGCCAGAACATCCCCGCTTTTACTCAGGCTCGCCGCTGCCAGCATCAGCTTCATCGTGCTCTTTCCGTTGTCCGCTGCTTGCCAGGTTATGTTTCCGGACTTCAGCCCGACGGTAAGTTCTACCCTGCCCGTGTCCGGATGCCGCACCACCTTTTGAATGGTCAATGCCAGTGCCGGAAACGGTATGGTTGACCGTACCGCTTCGGCGATGTCGATCATCTTCTGCTGCCGAGGATCGACGGGCGTGCGCGCGTTCGGCGCAAAGTACCCGGCCTTCGTCAGCACTCGTAGGCCCGGATTGCGCACAGTCACGCGGACCCGGCGGAATTTCCCGTCGGTATTGCCCACTTGCGGCTCGTACGTCAATGTGTAGTACTCCGACCCCAGTTCCTGCGAGCGCTTGATCTCGCTGGCAATGTCGTTGCGATTGTAGAAGAGATTGCCTCCCGTCTCATTTACGAATACTCCAAAGTTGATGTCTCCGGAGAAGGGATCGTCTTCGCCGATATCTTCGCCCGCGGACATCTCGCTCATACGGAACCCGGTGCCGTTGACTCGCAGCCCCGGGTATATAACAAACAGGCTCATCCGCGCATCCACCAGCATGTTCGTCGTGTCATGCACATATTGATTCAAGTCGTCCACCGCCGCGCCCGGCAGATCCTCGGTAAACAAGCTCGGCCCTCCATGGCCCACCCACACAATGTTCTTCCGGCCCGGTATGCCTTTGCTTTGCAGCGCGATCTGCTGTAGCGCGTCGATCGACTGCCCGAAGCGGTCCGGGTAGAAGGTCCCGTTCATCAGTTTGAAAGGCAGTGCGGCGGGCACATGCTCCAACCCGTATAGCAGGTCCGCCTTGTTCCTCGTAAAACCCACCACCATTTCCAGCGACTTGTTGCCCAAAACCATCAGCTCGGCCGGCGAGTTCAAACGGGCGGGCTGCGCCGTCAGATACTTCCTCACCTGATGGCGTATGTACGCGAAGTCTTCGAATCTTGAATTCAACAGATCCAGCACGAAGATG
>JAVKSW010000160.1:0-6183 GCA_039583505.1 Bryobacteraceae bacterium
GCCTTGCGGGATCACGATCTTGTTGCCCGAGAGCACTGGAAACGCAGTCTCCAGATACAGCCGGTCTCCCACTTGCGCGGATTTGGTGCTGACGCTGTTAACCATGTTGAGCAAAATATGAGTGCCCGGAGCGATACTGAACGATCCAACCGGAGCTTGTGGTGCTTCGCGCGGCTTGAACCCGGGCCCCTGTGATGGTGCTGCGTTCTGCGCGACCATCGAACTCACAGTGAGCAACGTCAAGCCCAAAGATTTCAGCATGCAATCGTCTCTTAGATCAGTCTACCCGTTTCAGTACCCGCCTGGCTTTCTTCACAATGGTGCTCACCGGCAGTGTATTGAGATCCGGGATCGCAACCCATTCGCAAGGCCCAACGTCTGCCGGCACAGCCGCCTGTTTCACCTCAAACAGATAGTTGTGGAACGTAATGCCGTGCCGAAATGAGCCGAGCGCCGGCCCGGCTGCGATGTCCGGTAGATGCGTTCGTTCCGGCAGTTCCCAAAATCCGGGCATCAGCCGGGACGTGGGAGGTCGCTGCCAAACCAGCAGCCTCCCTTGCGATTCCACCCAAAACACCACGCGCCTTTCCTCCACGCTCTTTTGAGCAACGATCTTTACCGGAAGACTCTCCTGACGCCCGTTCGCGCGCGCCTTGCAAAGCTCCGCCACCGGGCAGACCAGGCATTGGGGATTTTTCGGCAGACAGATGGTCGCTCCCAATTCCATAACCGCTTGGTTGAACACACCCGGTTGCTCGCGGTCGAGCAGTTGGTCGGCGGCGCCGGCAAAGTGCTTCCGTCCAATCGTGGATGCGATGTTGGTCGAGTCGTCCAGAATTCGGCTCAAGACCCGAAAAACGTTGCCGTCGAGCACGGCGTGAGGAAGGTTAAACCCAATGCTGGCGACTGCCGCGGCGGTGTAATCACCGATGCCAGGCAGTCTGCGTATCTCAGCATAGGTCGCCGGAAACGAGCCAAGCTCAACGATCGCCTGCGCCGCTCTTTGCAGGTTACGCGCGCGGTAATAGTACCCGAGACCTGCCCAAGAGGCCAGCAACTCCGATTCGGGAGCCTGCGCCAACGAAAGAACGTTCGGGAAACGCGCCAGAAAGCGTTCATAGTACGGGATCACGGCCGCGACTCGCGTCTGCTGCAGCATGATTTCAGAGATCCAGATGGCATACGGGTCGCGTGTGCGGCGCCACGGCAGGTCGCGCCGGTGTACGGCAAACCATGCCAGAAGACCGCGATGGAATTGTTCGATTTCAGGGGCGGACAGCATCGGGAACCCAGCGTCTGAGGCGTCTGCGCGCCATCCTATACTTAGGGAGAAGTTCCTTTCTACTCCGCCGCCCCGGCTGAGGCGCGTGTATCTGAATCCTGCTATGCCGCAACACCCCAGCTTATCGTCGTGCGAATCGGTCGTTGCCGAAGAGGTGGCGGCGGCCGTCAGGCCGCTACTGGCGATTCGTGGCGCGCGCGTACATAATCTCAAAAACATCGATGTCGACATTCCGCATAACGAGTTGACGGTGGTCACCGGCGTGTCCGGTTCGGGCAAGTCTTCGCTTGTGTTCGACACGATTTACGCGGAGGGGCAGAGGCGCTACGTTGAGTCCTTGTCGGCCTATGCACGCCAGTTCCTCGAGCGGATGGAAAAGCCGGACGTGGACGAGATCCTCGGCATCGCGCCACCCATCGCCATTCGCCAAAAGAATCAGACCAGAAATCCGCGATCCACCGTAGCGACGGCGACTGAACTGTACGACTTCATGCGTCTGCTGTGGGCGCGAGCCGGGCGCACCTACTGTCCTAACGATGGTACGCAAATTCAGCGCGATAGCGTCGATCAAGTCGCTGAAAACATGCTCGCTCAGCCCGATGGATCGCGCTGGTATGCGCTGTTTCAGGTAAAGGCCCAGGCAGGCGACGCCGCGGCTCTGCGCGACCGCTTGTTCGATCTCCGCAAGAAAGGGTTCAACCGGCTTTTTCAAGGCGGCCAAACATTCGAATTCTCCACACCCGAGTCGCTGCTCGAGATCGATTTCGCCAAACCGCTGTTTGTCCTTGCGGACCGCATCGTCATCCATTCCGATTTGCACCAACGGCTGGTCGATACCGTTGAGATCTGCTACCGCGAGACCGGCGAAGTGTTTTTTGAACAGGCGGGCGTTGCCGATCCACAGGTTGTGTACTTCAGTGAAAAGTTCGCCTGCAAGAAATGCGGACTTGAAGCGGCGGCACCGGAGCCGACGCTGTTCAGCTTCAACAACCCCATCGGTGCTTGTCCGGTTTGCCAAGGCTTCGGCAACACCATAGATTACGACCTGGACTTGATCGTTCCGGATCCCACGCTGTCCATTGAAGAGGGCGCTATCGATCCCTGGACAAAACCGCAATACACCTGGTATTACGACGAAGTCTTCAAGTCGAAATCGCGTGGCAAGGTACGGCTGAATGTGTCTTACGCCAATTTGACAGCGGACGAGAAGGAGGTCCTGCGCAAGCACATTTATCGCTTCTTCGCCGAAGTCGAAAAGAAGAAATACAAAGTACACGTGCGCGTCTTCCTGAGCCGGTACCGCGCGTACACGGAATGTCCGGACTGCCGTGGCGCGCGGCTTCGGCGCGAAGCGTTGTGGGTTCGTCTCGGCGACTGTAACATCGCACAAGCAGCGCACATGAACATCGCGCGCGCCCAACAGTTCTTCAACGGCTTGCAATTAAGCCCGGAAGAGGCCCAGATTGCCGACCGCGTTCTAGAGGAGATTCGCCAACGCTGCAAATTCTTGAACGATGTCGGACTCGAATATCTCACGCTAGACCGGCTTTCGGCTACGCTTTCAGGTGGCGAATCGCAGCGCATCCAGCTCGCGACTTGCCTCGGTTCGCGATTAGTTGGCGCGGTGTACGTGCTCGACGAGCCATCCATCGGCTTACACAGCCGAGACACGGCGCGCCTGATCGATATCTTGAAAAATCTGCGCGAGCTGGGGAACACGGTGATTGTGGTGGAGCACGACGCCGAGATGATGGCGGAAGCCGATTGCATTCTCGACCTTGGTCCAGGCGCAGGTGAAAATGGCGGTCGCTTGATCTTTTCCGGGACCTATCACCAGTTGCTGCTTCCGCCATCCGCTAAAGACCGGGACGCATTTCCATCGCTCACCGGCCGCTATCTGCGCGGCGAGTTGGCTGTCTCCCGCCTGCTCGAACGCAGGAAGGTGAACGCAAAAAGAACCATCCGTTTTATCGGTGCGCGCGCGAATAATTTGAAAAATATCGATGTCGAAATTCCTCTCGGCATGATGGTTGCCGTTACGGGAGTTTCGGGGTCAGGCAAATCGAGCCTGGTCCATGACGTAATCTATCGCGCGCTCGACTTGCAAGTGAACAAAGAGCGCCAGAATGCTCAGGAGAGTCCCGACTCGGAAAGTGCCGTGCGCAAGCTGCCGCTCAAGCGCGTAGAACGGGCGGATCGATTGACCAGCGTCGTCATGGTGGACCAATCGCCGATCGGCCGGACGCCGCGCTCCAATCCGGTTACGTATGTGAAGGCCTTCGAGCTGATTCGGGACCTGTTTGCGTGTACGCCAGAGGCGGAGCGCCGCCGCTACTCGGCTGGGTATTTTTCGTTTAACATTCCCGGCGGCCGCTGTGAAACGTGCCAAGGCGACGGGACGGTCACCGTTGAGATGCAGTTTCTGGCGGATGTCGAGCTCGTTTGCGAAGAGTGCAAAGGCACTCGATACAAGCCGAGCATTCTCAACATTCGATACAAGGGATTGAATATCCACGAGGTATTGCAACTGACCATACGCGAGGCGCTGTCTTTCTTTGCAGATACGCCCAGGTTGGTGGCACGGCTCAAAGTTCTGCAGGAGGTCGGGCTGGGATATCTAAAACTGGGACAATCCGCAACCACGCTGAGTGGCGGCGAGGCGCAACGTGTGAAGCTGGCCGCGCATCTAGCGCAATCGACGTGCGAAGGAACGCTGTTTCTGTTCGACGAGCCGACCACCGGTCTACATTTCGACGACATCGCCAAACTGCTGCAATCGTTTGAACGGCTGATTCACAACGGCGGAAGCATTCTGGTGATTGAACACAATCTGGATCTGATTCAGGCTGCCGACTGGATCATCGATCTTGGTCCTGAGGGCGGCGACGGGGGCGGCCGCATCGTCGCGCAGGGGACACCGGAGGCGGTAGCAGCAGTTGCCGAGTCGTACACCGGCAAATACCTGAAGCAAGCGCTTCTCCAGCGGGCCATCGCTTAATGGGCTCACTGCGAAGCCTGCCTTCGGTTGATCAGGTGGTGCGCAGGCTCGCGCATTGGAACAGTTTGCCGCAGCACCTCATCAACGGGGAAGCGCGCGCAGTTTTGGAGGAGCGGCGGCGAGCAATCGTTCAAGGTGCGGAGGTAGCGGACACTCCCATCGAGCAGCTCGTCGAACGGCGTTTGAAGCGTTTGCTCGAGCCGTCACTGCGATCGGTGATCAACGCGACCGGTGTGATCCTGCACACCAATTTAGGCCGCGCACCGCTTCCCGATTTCGAACCGATCTCACGCTATTCGAACCTGGAGTACGACCTCGAAACCGGTAAGCGCGGCAAACGTGACGTGCATACGGCTTCGCTGCTCCAGCACTTGCTCGGCAAGCCGGCCCTCGTTGTAAACAACAACGCGGCAGCGGTGTTTCTAGTGCTAAACGAACTTGCAGCCGGCGCCGAAGCGATCGTCTCGCGCGGAGAGCTGATTGAGATCGGCGATGGATTCCGCATCCCCGAAATCATGGTTCGTTCCGGCGCTGCGCTTCGAGAAATCGGAACCACGAACCGGACGCGCATTGACGACTACCGGCAGGCCATCACCGAACGAACCCGGCTGATTCTGCGCGTGCACCCTTCTAACTTCCGGGTGTCTGGTTTCACGGGTCGTCCGGAGTTAAAAGAGCTCGCCGATCTCGGGCGGGAGCGCGGTGTTCCCGTGTACGAAGACCTCGGAAGCGGATGTCTCGTGGACTTGGGTCCGCACGGACTGGAGGAGCCGTTGGTAACGGAGAGTCTGGCCGCTGGCGTGAATGCGGTTTCTTTCAGTTGTGACAAGCTGCTCGGCGGTCCGCAAACCGGAATTATCGCGGGCGATGCGGAACTCATCGAGCGCATTCGCCGCAATCCGATGTACCGTGCTTTTCGGGTGGACAAGCTGATCATCGAATCGCTCGAAACGACGCTCAGATACCTGATCGCGGAGAATTGGCAGATGATTCCGACTCTCCGTATGATCTTCGCAAGACCGGATGAGATTCGAGCACGAGCCGAACGCGTCGCGGCACAGCTCGCCGGGTTGAACATCGAAATGCGCGAAAGCGATTCCGCGATCGGGGGAGGCTCGACGCCCGAGCAGACGCTCCGAACGTGGATTATCGAATTGACCGTTCCGAACCCGAGTGACTTTGAGCGGCGGCTACGGCATGCGCAGGTGCCTGTGATCGCCCGAATCGAACGCGACAAGGTGATTTTAGACCTGCGCACCGTTGCGGATGAAGAAGAGATTTCGCTCGTATCCGCGGTGCAGGCCGCTTCCGAGGATTAGCTCTCGAGTCGCCAGACGATCTCGCCCGCAACGACCGTCGCAATAGGTCCACCGCGAAACTTGTGGCCATGAAACGGAGAGTTGCGACTCTTCGATGGCGACCGGCTGACTTCATAAGTCCATTCGCGATCGAGGCTGAAGATGGTGACATCTGCCGGGGTTCCGATGCGCAATGTCCCTCGACGGAGCGAAAGAATGCGCGCCGGATTTTCAGTGAACAGACGGATGAGCTGCGGCAGGGTGACTTTTCCGGCGTGGTAGAGCCGTTCCAGGGCGAGGCCAACGGCTGTCTCCAGCCCTATAATTCCGAACGGACAGCGCTCGAATTCCTGCATCTTCTCGGCGCCCGGGTGAGGTGCGTGATCAGTTGCAATGACATCGATTGCGCCGTTCACGATGCCGTTTGTGACAGCTTCGACATCACGCCGCTCACGCAACGGAGGCTTCATCTTATAGTTGCTGTCGTAGGGGAGCATGTCGCAATCCCCCAGCGCGAAGTGGTGCGGAGTGGCTTCGGAAGTGACGGTCAATCCACGCCGCTTTGCGAAAGCTACCATCTCCACGGAAAGATGCGAAGAGATATG
>JAVKSW010000161.1:0-6115 GCA_039583505.1 Bryobacteraceae bacterium
CCCTTTTACCCGCCGCGCCGAAGTGTTGAGAGCGGCCAACGGCGCGCAACCCTACCGCGCGGCCGCGGCGCGGAATTTACGGGCGCGCTCGGAGATAACGTCGTATTTTCGCTCTGCCATCAACTTGGCGTCGACCAGTTCACTGCCGGCGCCCACGGCCATTGCGCCCGCGGCGAGAAACTCTGGAACGGTGTCCAGGTTCACTCCGCCCGTGGGGAAAAGTTCAATTTGCGGAAAGGGCGCTTTCAGCGCTTTGATGTATTTCGGGCCGCCGACGGCATTGCACGGGAACACCTTCACGGCGTCTGCGCCGCATTCCCAGGCAGTCAAGACTTCGGTAGGAGTGAGGCCGCCCGGAAAAATCGGTCGTGAATAGCGCTTGGCCATCTCGATGGTTTTGGGATTCAGAGCGGGCGTGACGACAAACTGTGCGCCCGCGAGAATGCACGCCCGGGCGGTTTCCGCATCGAGCACAGTGCCGGCGCCCAGGAGAACACGGTCGCCGTACCGATCCGCGACGCTTTCGAGAGCCTTCAGCGCGCGATCGACCGTCATAGTGATTTCGACGCAATCGAGGCCGCCCTCCAGCAGCGCTTCGACTGCCGCTATGGCGCTTTCCGCGTCAGGCGTGCGGATGATGGGAACCACCGCCGCCTTCTTCAGCCGCGTCACAATCTGGCCGGAATGCATGAAATGATTCTCTCGCAAGAATGAACCGCCACGGGCCCGCGGTCAGGAAGTCTTCAGTTTCTTCTTAAGCTTCAAATTTAACTTCACGATTCGGTGGCTGTCGAAAACGCTGACCATTTTGCGCGGGCTGGTCATTCCATTGGCTTGCGCGCGAAGCTCATAGTTGATGTCAGTGCTCAAGCCGAAGAAGTGGTAGTTGCCGTCCTTTTGCGCAATGAAAGAACGGACCTCCAGCGTCTTCGTGTCTTTCAGCAGAACAATGGCGCCAGGTACGGCCGAGCCCTTCGCATCCAAAACAGCACCTTGAATCGAACGGGTGGTGGGCGTGCCCGGTGGGCCCACAACCGGAGATTGCGCCTGCGGAAAAGCGGCGGACGTGAACGCAGCCAGCAACAGCGGAACCAGATATCTCACAGGACCAGGTGTTTCACAGCACGAGATGGAGAGGGATACAGGCTCAGTGCCAGTCTTCCTCCGCCTCTTCCTCCTCTTCTTCCTCTTCGTCGCTGTCCTCGTCGTCCTCGTCGAAATCGAAGTCTTCGTCGTCCTTGCCTTTTTCGTCCTCCGATTCAAGCTCGACCGGGTTCACGCTCGCAACCGTCAAGGACGCGCCGCATTCATCGCACGACAGCACGTCGCCTTCGTCCAGCTCTTCTTCTTCGACGTCGATCGCCGCATCGCATTTCGGGCAAGTCACCATAAAATCTTCCTCTCCCAGCCTAAAGTGCTAAAGACCAAAATCTCCCAAATGATAGCCACGACGATGCCGGGTGCGTGACCGATACCATACGCCCGAATGGATCATCCGTGTCGAGGAACTGTTTCACCGTGCAATTGCTGGTCGTAAGTCCTGAGTTCCTCACCAGATACCGTGACGAGAGTCTTATCCATATCTTCCGAGGTCTCAATCATGCGCCTGAGGTGGGCGGCGGCAAGGCGCATGCAGAGCGGGTCGGTCAGCTTGCGTCCACGCTCTACGGTCAAGCGCAGGAGGTCGGGATGCGGTAAGGCGATGACCTTTTCTTCCGTGGGGCCCCCGTCCGGAGTGATGAAGAACTTCACGTCGACAGTGTCGGCGTGCCGTATCGAAATACCGGTCTGAAGCCACCGAAACTGCACTCTCCACGTATGGCCAAACAGGTCCGGCCCCGCTTCGAAGAGCCGACTGGCGTCACTCATGACCCGATGCTAACACGCAGATTAACAGTGAATCAGATGGATTTCGAGCGCTGGCCTACCAGGGAAAGCAGTTCGTTTCGAGTTTCTTTGTTCTCGCGAAACGCGCCGAGCATGGCGCTGGTAATAGCGCCGGAATGCTGCTTCTCAACCCCACGCATCATCATGCAGAAATGACGCGCTTCGCAGATAACGGCCACGCCTTTCGGATTCAGCAGCTCCTGAATCGTTTGGGCAACCTGCTGCGTGAGTCTTTCCTGGATCTGAAGCCGGCGCGCGAAGACGTCTACAATCCGGGGAATTTTGCTGAGGCCGATCACCTTCGTTTCAGGCAGGTAGGCGACGTGCATTTTTCCGAAGAAAGGCAGGAGATGGTGCTCGCACAGACTGAAGAACTCAATATCGCGAACAATGACAACTTCGTCGTAGTTAACATCGAACAGAGCACCATTAACGATCTCGCTCACGTCGGCGGAATAGCCGCTCGTGAGATAACGCAGGGCCTTATCGGCGCGCTCGGGGGTGCGTAGCAAACCGTCGCGGCCGGGGTCCTCGCCCAGCTCTTCCAAAATTTGCTTTACGTTCGAGGCAATGGAACTCCGCGGCGGTTTCGACTGAAACTCGATGATGCGACTTTTCTTCCTGGGTTGATTGCCGATTGGTTTCGCTTTATGCATGAATGCTGACGATCCCACTTTCGTGATTAGAGGTATTCGGGCGTTTGCCGAGCAGAATTTCGAAGCCGTTGCGGCCTGTTTCCCGGACGTGCACGCGGTAGAGGCGCGCTTGGGTCTCGCCCAAATAGGTGTTCCAGTGCTGCTGCAGCAGTTCCCCGATCACTCGCGCAATGTTTTCGGTGGTCGGCACGCAGCTTGCAAACTGCGGTACATCGAGGTTGATGTTGCGAAATGCAAACAACTTCAAAACGCGTTCTTCCACCAGCCGATCGAGCTGCGCCGAGGGTAACACCAATCCGGTGCGAGTGTCGACCTCGCCCGTTGCGCTCACTTCGAGAACGTAATCGTGCCCATGGCCGAAGGGATTGTTGCATTTGCCGTAGAGCTGCTGGTTCTCACTCACAGATAAATGCGGCGAGTCCAACCGGTGCGAGGCGGAAAAACGGTAGATGCGCGTGACCATAACGGATTCCGCATTCATGCCGAAACGTCCCTGCCAGTCACGTCCACGTACAGGTCGGCGGTCTCAAAGAGCCGAACTTTTGCAAGACGCACGGCCGAAGTTTTGAGCCGCGCGGCGAGCCGGCGCCAGATCTCTCTCGCTACATTTTCGGTGGTAGGAATGACGCGCGTGAACGGCGGCACTTCGAAGTTCAAGAAACGATGATCCATGGGTGCGACGACCTCTTCTTCGATGACGTCTTTCAACTGCTTCAGGTCCATCACCATACCGGTTACGGAATCCGGCTCCCCTTCTACCGTAACCTCTAGAACGAAGTTGTGGCCGTGGCCGTTCGGGTTCGCACCTTCTCCGTAAAGCTCGCGGTTTTGCGTTTCGCTCAGGCCCGAAATGCGGCAGACGTGAGACGCTGAAAATTCGGCTTTACGCGTTACAAACATGGCCGGTTATTGGATGTTTCGACAAGAGCATTGGATACTGTGATTATCCAGCAGTTTAGAGGCCTTTCGCTTACTGCTCGCAGCGGCGGGTATTGAGAGGTAAGCAGGCCGCCCATCGTGAACACAAACAACGCACTACGAGCGCTTCTCGGCATTTTGACCCTCCTGTTGCTTGGGCTAATCGGCTTCAGCTTGAGGGACACCTCGGCCAAGGAGGGAGGGCCGGCGCCGCAATTTTCGATCAAGACCGATCAGGGGCAGCGAGTGACTCCCACTTCCTTTGGCGGGAAAGTGCTGGTTCTGAACTTCTGGGCAACCTGGTGCGCGCCTTGCGTGGAGGAGATTCCGTCACTAAACGTATTTCAGAGGCGATTCGCAAATTCAGGAGTCGTGGTGGTGGGTATCAGCGTGGACAAGAATGCACAGAAATACCGCGCTTTTCTGGACAGAATTCACGTATCGTTCGATACCGCGCGCGATCCGAATTGGGATATTGGCGCCGAGTACGGCACTTTTCAGATTCCGGAAACTTACATTATCAAAGATGGGCGAATCGCGCGGAAATTCGTCAGCAACCAGGATTGGACCAGCGACGATATTACCCGGTACGTGCAAAGCCTTCTCTAATTTGAGCTTTTTCCATGGCGATTGAAACCCATGTTTTGGCCGAAATTGAATCACACCTCGGGAAGAACGCGGTGTTGTCCCAGCCGCACGATCTGAAGCTGTATGAGTATGACGGGGGCGTGGACAAGTCGCTTCCCGAGGTGGTCGTTTTCCCGCGCAGCACCGACGAAGTTGTCGCGTTGGTGAAGCTGGCCCAGCGGCACAATTTGGCTATCGTCGGGCGCGGAGCGGGAACGGGTCTGAGTGGCGGCGCGATTGCGCGAGCTGGCGGCATGATTATTTCGTTCGCGCGGATGAATCGCATTCTCGAGATCGATATCGAAAACGAGCGTGCGGTCGTCGAGCCAGGCGTGGTGAACCTCGATGTTACGCTCGCGGTTCAGCCGTTCGGATACTTCTACGCGCCCGATCCATCCAGCCAACGCGCTTGCACGGTCGGCGGAAATGTCGCGGAAAACGCAGGCGGTCCACACACCCTGGCGTATGGCGTGACGACTAATCACGTACTGAGCGTGGAAGCGGTGCTGCCGGACGGGAGTGTGATTCAAGCCGGCGGCAACGAGCCGGATGCGGCGGGATACGATCTAGCGGGGTTGCTGACCGGTTCCGAGGGCACGATGGCGCTGGTGACCAAAATCGGCGTGCGCCTGGTGCGGCAACCCGAGGCGGTGAAAACGATGCTGGCGATTTACAACTCAACCGACGAAGCGGGCAACACCGTGGGCGCGCTGACTGCCAGAGGGATCACACCGGTAGCGCTCGAGATGATGGACGGGCCCATGCTGCGGATGGTGGAAGCGGCGACCCATGCCGGGTATCCGCTGGACGCGGCGGCGGTGTTGCTGATCGAAGTCGAAGGCTTAGTCGAGGCCGTAGAGGAGCAGTCGGCGGAGATCGCGGAGGTTTGCGGGGCTTGCGGAGCGCGTGAGGTGCGAGTCGCGAAATCGGCGGCCGAGCGCGAACTGCTTTGGAAAGGCCGCAAGAACGCCTTCGGAGCAATCGGGCGGGTAAGCCCTACCTATTATGTCCAGGACGGCGTGGTTCCGCGCACGCAGATTGCGCGCACGCTGCGGGCGATTGGCGAAATCGCCAAAAAGTACGGCATCGACATCAGCAACGTTTTTCACGCGGGCGACGGGAACATGCACCCGATCCTCCCATTCGATCCTAGAAAACCAGGCGACTTGGAGCGAGCGCAAATAGCGGGCGAGGAGATACTTGACTTCTGCATATCGGTGGGCGGATCGATCACCGGTGAGCATGGCGTCGGGATGGAAAAGATGGAGTTGATGGCGCACCTGTTTCCGGAAGAAACGCTCGACCTCATCAAGCGATTCAAGACGCTCTTCGATCCCACTTGCTCGTTAAACCCCGGGAAAGTTCTGCCGACGGGAAAGGGATGTCTCGAGATCCGGCAGCCCCCCAATCTGGTGCTGTAAGGTTATGGATCAGGCGCGGAAATCGTAGCCCAGTGCACGCATGCCTTCCATGATGCGATTCCGGATTTCGGTCACTTCTTCCGTGCTCATGGTGTGATCGCGAGCGCCGACTTCCAGATGATACGTCACGCTTTTTTGCCCATGCGCCAGCGGCGGACCATCGTATTGACGAATGAAATCGATCATGGCCAGGTCAGGCCCGGCAAGTTTCGTCAGCTGATCGTGAATTTCCCCAACCGGCGTGCGAAGAGCGGTAACGACAGAGAGATCGAATCCGCTGGTCGGGTATTTTCGCAGCGGCCTGTACTTGACTTCCTCGCTGGCGCGCAGTTCGAGGCTGAGTGTGAGATCCACGTCGAACAGAAAAGCGCGGCCCGGGATGCCTTCTGATTCGAGCAGTAATGGATGCAGCTCGAAAAGACGCCCGATCACCCAATCACCCCACGAACGAATTTCGGCAGTTCTCGTAGGATGTTCATAACGAAGGGCCTTGACGGCGCTGAGCCGCGCCCTAGGAAACAAGCACTCGACCACGCGCTTCATCTCGAAAAAATCCTGCTCATCGGCGTGCGCACTGTAGAGAACTGCGGCGGCATGGACGATCTC